>NZ_JBDJKU010000153.1:0-210 GCF_039673015.1 Stenotrophomonas sp. TWI1409 | reverse complement strand
TTTCTGGCCAGGATGTTGAAGACGGCGGTGCTGGGGTGACCGCGTTTTGACAGCTCGTCGTAGAGCGGTTGCCCCCGACGACACCGCTTGAGCCCCATGGCGGCCATGTAGAGCATCTGGCGCAGCACTGGCGCGCCCTGTTTGGACAGCCGACGCCGTCCCGTTCTGCCGCCAGACTCGTTGGGCCGGGGATCCAGGCCGGTGCAGGCG
>NZ_JBDJKU010000152.1:0-218 GCF_039673015.1 Stenotrophomonas sp. TWI1409 | reverse complement strand
CCGCTTTTGAAGACACCCCAGGCGATCCTGGCCAGCTTTCTGGCCAGGATGTTGAAGACGGCGGTGCTGGGGTGACCGCGTTTTGACAGCTCGTCGTAGAGCGGTTGCCCCTGGCGACACCGCTTGAGCCCCATTGCGGCCATGTAGAGCATCTGGCGCAGCACTGGCGCGCCCTGTTTGGACAGCCGACGCCGTCCCGTTCTGCCGCCAGACTCGTT
>NZ_JBDJKU010000151.1:0-220 GCF_039673015.1 Stenotrophomonas sp. TWI1409 | reverse complement strand
GCCGGCCGCGGCCTCGCGCCGGCCCCCGCCCCCCCCCCCCCGCGCCCCCCCCCCCCCCCCCCCCCCCGCCCCCCCCCCCCCCCCCCCCCCCCCCCCCCCCCCCCCCCCGCCCCCCCCCCCCCCCCCCCCCCCCCCCCCCCCCCCCCCCCCCCCCCCCCCCCCCCCCCCCCCCCCCCCCCCCCCCCCCCCCCCCCCCCCCCCCCCCCCCCCCCCCCCCCCC
>NZ_JBDJKU010000150.1:0-221 GCF_039673015.1 Stenotrophomonas sp. TWI1409 | reverse complement strand
AAGAAGGAGAACGATCGCCTGCGTGAATACGTACCGCGTACCGATGAGCAGCAGCAGATGCACGATTTGCTGCGCAAGCGGCAGACGCTGGTAAAGACACGCGCGCGCCTGATTTGCTGCGCAAGCGGCAGACGCTGGTAAAGACACGCGCGCGCCTGGAGCAATCCTTCGGGGTAAGCAAAAGTGCCCCCGGGGAGCTGTCAGATCTGTTCTGCGCTCTG
>NZ_JBDJKU010000149.1:0-296 GCF_039673015.1 Stenotrophomonas sp. TWI1409 | reverse complement strand
CTGTTCTGCGCTCTGGCTGGGACGCTGTCCGAGCTGGAAAGCGAACTGCAGCGCTTGGGTCGCGATGGAGAGCATGGCACGCTCTACAAGCGCCTGTTGACCATCCCTGGTGTCGGCCCTGCCGTCGCCGCTCACCTGATCTACTACATGACGCGCTGGCCGTTGGCCAACGCCAACGCGTGGATCGCCTGCACCGGCCTGGATCCCCGGCCTAACGAGTCTGGCGGCAGAACGGGACGGCGTCGGCTGTCCAAACAGGGCGCGCCAGTGCTGCGCCAGATGCTCTACATGGCCGC
>NZ_JBDJKU010000148.1:0-359 GCF_039673015.1 Stenotrophomonas sp. TWI1409 | reverse complement strand
CAAGACAAAACCCCATGATGGGGCCTGTCGGAACATGGAGCGGGAAACGAGACTCGAACTCGCGACCTCAACCTTGGCAAGGTTGCGCTCTACCAACTGAGCTATTCCCGCGTAAGCCGCCATGGTACCGGAAATCCGGAACACACACCAGCGATTTCACTTTTCTGACTGCGCGTAAAGCCTTGTGGCCCAACGTGCCCCGCCTTGCCGTGGCGGGAGAAAAACAAGGCCCCTACCGGGGCCCTGTAGAATCTGGAGCGGGAAACGAGACTCGAACTCGCGACCTCAACCTTGGCAAGGTTGCGCTCTACCAACTGAGCTATTCCCGCAGATTCCGTTCGACCTGCGTCGAAGGAGCG
>NZ_JBDJKU010000147.1:0-421 GCF_039673015.1 Stenotrophomonas sp. TWI1409 | reverse complement strand
GGCAACCCCTGGGCAAATAGCGGTTGCCGGCCAGCGGCCGGCACTACCGACGCAGATGCATCACGGCAGGCCGCGCCACTCCGGCACGAACAGGCCGGCCAGGAACCACAGGCCGTAGACGATCCACAGGCAGAGGAAGTAGAGCTTGATCTGCGCTTCGTCCCACAGGCTGCCCCAGCTGTCGACGAAGGCCAGCGACTTCCAGCCTTCCATCCAGGCCGCGCCACCCCAGCGCAGCACCCAGGTGGCGAACAGGCTCCAGGCGGCGAATATCCCGATCCAGGCCAGCAGGCTCATCGCTTTCCCCTCCCCGGGAAACGGATGCCGGGTAGTGGCGGCGGCGGGGCGGGCACCCAAGGGGTAATTGCCCAAACCCCCCCCCGCCCCCCCCCCCCCACCACGATAAAAAAACCCCAAGTGG
>NZ_JBDJKU010000146.1:0-447 GCF_039673015.1 Stenotrophomonas sp. TWI1409 | reverse complement strand
TTAACGCGTCGCGGGGGGGTGGGGCGGGGCCTCCCCGCCCGCGCACCCCCCCCCCACCCCACCCCGCCCGGCCTATGACAGTTTCCGTGCGCGCCAGCCACGGAAGATCAAAAGAAGAGCAGAGCAACAGCGGGTCGCTTCGCTCTGAGTCGAGCATGGCTCGACTCTACATTTCTCTCCCCACCCGATAACAACAATGCTTTTGCTGTCCGATGCAGTGGAGAACGAGAGGGTTGGGCCGGGGTGGGGTGGCGGGACCGTTGGCGCCATGGGCCCGAGGCATGCCTCGGGCGGGTTGGGCAGGACGCCCTACCCCGGTCTTGCCGTGTGCGCAGGATTGCGCACACGTGCAAGGCGCCATCGAGCTTACAGGGATGTACTTGCAGCGTGTCCCGCCACCCCCCCCCCGCCCGCCCCACCCCGGCGGAATAACGAGCCAAGACCCCC
>NZ_JBDJKU010000145.1:0-468 GCF_039673015.1 Stenotrophomonas sp. TWI1409 | reverse complement strand
CCACCACAGCACCGCGGTAAAAGTTTGAGTGTGGAGCGGTAGTTCAGCTGGTTAGAATGCTGGCCTGTCACGCCGGAGGTCGCGGGTTCGAGTCCCGTCCGCTCCGCCATTCAACGAGGCCTCCGGCCAAAAGCTGGAGGCTTTGTTTTCTCCCTGGTCCAGGCCGGTGGGAAAACAGGAAATAGCAACAATGCGGAGCGGTAGTTCAGCTGGTTAGAATGCTGGCCTGTCACGCCGGAGGTCGCGGGTTCGAGTCCCGTCCGCTCCGCCACTACATCGAGGCCCCCGGCCTAAAGCTGGGGGCCTTGTCTTCTCACCGACAGGTTCGGAAGGAAGGCGAAAAGGTTTTTGCAAGAACGGAGCGGTAGTTCAGCTGGTTAGAATGCTGGCCTGTCACGCCGGAGGTCGCGGGTTCGAGTCCCGTCCGCTCCGCCAACTTTAAAAGCCCTCGGCGCAAGCCGGGGGCTT
>NZ_JBDJKU010000144.1:0-558 GCF_039673015.1 Stenotrophomonas sp. TWI1409 | reverse complement strand
GGTATGTAGGAGCCAGGGTGGAGGGACCGTCAAGCATGCATCTGCGGATACTAGCCGACAGACGAGTCGAGCGATCCCCATCCCGCACACGAACGTCGATAAAGGATCGTACGGCCCCCAAAGGGGATCGTCGATGTAGGCAAGCTAACGTCGGTGCGGTACCACCCCAGCCCCTTAAAGATAGCTGGGAGCCGTACAAATGTCTGATTCTCTCGATATTGGCGTGGACGTGGACTCCAAGGAGTTCGTACCGGCAGTGGCCGACCGCAAGGCCGGCGACAGGATCGCCAACACCCGGGCCGGCATAGCCCAGTGGCTCAACACCTTGCCCCAGCGATGCCGGATTGGCATGGAGGCGACGGGGCGGTACTACGAGTTGTTGGCTCGGATGGCTGGCCAGGCAGGCCACGTTGTCTATGTGATCAATCCACGTCTGATCAAGCACTACGGCCGGGCGACGGGCTCGCGTGGCAAGACGGACGCCATGGACGCCGAAGCGATCGCCCGGTACGTGAAGAAGGAGAACGATCGCCTGCGTGAATACGTACCGCGTACCGA
>NZ_JBDJKU010000143.1:0-1138 GCF_039673015.1 Stenotrophomonas sp. TWI1409 | reverse complement strand
CCGCCGGTCGGGCGCCACGCCCCGGGCCCCCATCGGCCACGACCGGGGCCCATCCACGCTAGAATTACCCCCTTATCGAGTCCCCCAAGCCGCATATGAGCCACTTCGAAGGCGATCTTCGCACTCCCGAATCGGCGCGCTTCGCCATCCTGGCCAGCCGCTGGAATGCCCGCATCACCGACACGCTGGTCGCTGGCGCCCGCCAAAGCCTGGCTGGCAACGGCATCACCGAAGCCAACATCGACGTGATCCGCGTGCCGGGTGCCTGGGAACTGCCGCTGGTGGCCGCGCGCCTGGCCGCCGCCCACGAACACGCCGCCATCCTTACCCTGGGCTGCGTGATCCGTGGCGATACCCGCCACTACGAGCACGTGGCCGATCGCTGCGCCGAAGGCCTGATGCGCGTGCAGCTGGACTTCGGCGTGCCGGTGCTGAACGGCGTGCTGGCGGTGGAACGCGTTGAAGACGCCGAGGCCCGCGCAGGCGGCAGCCACGGCAACAAGGGCGAGGAAGTCGCACTCGCCGCATTGGAAATGGTCAATCTTCTGGAGCAGCTGCCATGAACAAGAACACCCAGGGCAAGCCCTCCGGTAAACCCGTCCGCCGTGATGGCGTCGATCCGGTGCTGCGCTCGCGCGCCCGCCGTCGTGCTGTGCAGGCCATCTACGCCTGGCAGATCTCCGGCGGCAACGCCCAGTCGCTGATCGCCCAGTTCGCCCACGAGCAGGCCCGCGAAATCGCCGACCTGGCGTACTTCGAGGCGCTGCTGCACGGCGTGCTCGACAACCGCCGCGACATCGACGAAGCGCTCGGCCCGTACCTGGACCGTGGCATCGAAGAAGTGGACGCGATCGAACGCGCGGTGCTGCGCCTGGCGGCGTACGAGCTGCGCTACCGCTTGGACGTGCCGTACCGCGTGGTGATCAACGAGGCCATCGAATCGGCCAAGCGCTTCGGTTCCGAACATGGTCATACCTACGTCAACGGCGTGCTGGATCGTGCCGCCGTGGAATGGCGCAAGGTCGAATCGGGTCACTGACCCACCTGTGGTAGTGCCGGGCGCGCGGGGGGGCGCGGGCGGGGGGTCAGAGGGGGGGGGACCGCCCCCCCCCCACCCCCCCCCCCCCCCCCCCCCGCC
>NZ_JBDJKU010000142.1:0-1176 GCF_039673015.1 Stenotrophomonas sp. TWI1409 | reverse complement strand
TTTTTTGGGTCGGGCGGGGGGTTCTAAACATCTTAAGCCGGCGGGGGGGGTGGGGGGCCCCCCCCCCCCCCCGCCACTACCTGCAATGCTCAGACGTTCAGCAGCTCGCCGGCACCGGCATCCAGCAGCATCGTCGCCACGCGCTGGCCCAGTGCTTCCGGGTCGCTGGCCGGCCCTACGGCCTCGGCACGCACCGCACGACCATCACTGGCACTACCGACCAGGCCCTGCAGGTGCAGGTCGGTGCCCTGCCACTGCGCGATCGCCGCCACCGGCACGTGGCAGCTGCCATGCAACGCACGGTTCATCGCCCGCTCGGCTTCCACGCAGGCGCGCGTTTCCGTGTCATCCAAGCCCGCAAACAGCGCCATCAGGCGCGCATTGCCACCGTCGCACTCCACCGCCACCGCGCCCTGCGCCGGGGCCGGCAGCCACTGCGGCGGTTGCAGGCGCGCGACGATGCGCGCTCCCAGGCCCAGACGCTCCAGGCCGGCCACGGCCAGCA
This sequence comes from Stenotrophomonas sp. TWI1409, assembly GCF_039673015.1. NCBI lineage: Bacteria > Pseudomonadati > Pseudomonadota > Gammaproteobacteria > Lysobacterales > Lysobacteraceae > Stenotrophomonas > Stenotrophomonas sp. TWI1409. Next base: position 671 of record NZ_JBDJKU010000142.1, on the reverse strand, counting down.
CGATGGCGTCGTAGCCACCGTTGTCGAGCTTGGCCAGGCGGGTGTTGACGTTGCCGCGCAGGTCCAGCAGTTCCAGGTCCGGGCGCAGCGCGCGCAGCTGGGCCTGGCGGCGCAGCGACGAGGTGCCAACCCGCGCACCGATCGGCAGCGCATCCAGCGAGGCGTACAGGTTGGAGACGAAACCATCGGCCGGATCGTGGCGGGTCAGCATCGCCGGCAGCGCGAAGGGTTCATCCAGTTCCATCGGCACATCCTTCAGCGAATGCACGGCGCAGTCGGCCTCGCCACGCAGCATGGCCAGCTCCAGTTCCTTCAGGAACAGGCCCTTGCCACCGATGGCGGCCAGCGAGCGGTCCAGCACCTCGTCACCGCGGGTGCTCATCGGCACCAGTTCCACATGCAGGCCGGGGTGGGCCTGGCGCAGGCGATCGGCGACGTGTTCGCTCTGCCAGAGGGCGAGCGGGCTCTTGCGGGTGGCGATGCGGACGGTTTCCATCCGGTCATTATCGCGCCTATCGGCGGGATACGGCCAACGGCGGAGCCCCTCGTGGCTGGTGCGTCAGCTGGATCTATCGCGCTTGGCCGGACGGGGTGGGGTGGGGGGGGGGGCCGGGAAAACGGCCAAAGAGGGATGTGCGCCGCATCCAAACCACAGACACCCCCCCCCCCCC
>NZ_JBDJKU010000141.1:0-1202 GCF_039673015.1 Stenotrophomonas sp. TWI1409 | reverse complement strand
GATCTCGACGATCCGTAACCAGGATCGCGACGATCGCCATGTAGCTTGGCGCCCACGCCGGAATCTCCCTTGATCCGCCCGAACAGTTGCTGGAGCGACCACTCGAAGCGATAAGACTGGGCAAGCGGGGGAGCTCTCGACCCTTCCAGACTATACGGAGTCAGGTGATGAACGGGATCGGGATTGATGTCAGCAAGCGTCAGCTGGATATCGGTACGACGGACGGAGAAACCCTGCAGGTCAGCAACAACCGCTCCGGGTTTTCTGAGCTGGATGTTTGGCTGAAGAAGCGTCCGACCCGCCAGATCGTGCTTGAAGCCACGGGTGGCTATGAGCAGCCGGTCCTGGATTTCCTGCACAAGGCCGGTCATCCGGTGGCCCGTGCCAATGCCTCGCGCGCCCGGAAACTGGCTCAGGGGTTGGGTCAGACTGCCAAAACCGACCGTTTGGATGCCTACGCGTTGGCGCAGATGGCCGCCCTGGTGAAGCTGCCTCCCTATCAGCCGCTGCAGTCTTGGCAGCAGAAGATGCGGGAGTTCGTTCGGGCACGTCGGCAGGCGATAGACGCCCTGACCATCGCGCGGCAACAGCAGGAAATGGTGCTTGATCGTGAACTGCGCCGACTACTGCAGGGCAACATCACCCGCCTACAAACGTTGGTTGAGCGTCTGGGCAAGCAGATCGTCGAGCAGGTTGGTCAGCAGCCTCAACTGAAGATGCTGAAGTCGATGAAGGGCGTAGGGCCTGTGCTGCAGGCAGTTCTAGCCAGCTATCTGCCAGAGCTTGGCAGGATCACTGGCAAGCGCATCGCCAGCCTGGTCGGGGTAGCCCCGATGTCCCACGACAGCGGCACGATGAGAGGAAAACGAAGCATCCACGGTGGAAGAGCCGAAATCCGGCAAGTGCTCTACATGGCGGCAATGTCGGCCATGCGGCATGAACCTCGGCTGCGCGATTTTTACCAGTCGCTACGAGCCCGCGGCAAGGAAGGCAAGGTGGCCATCGTGGCAGTGATGCGGAAGATGCTGGTCATCCTCAACGCCCGTGTGCGCGACGCTGAAAGCGGGCTAGTCCCCGCCTGAGGCGAGCCAGGGCGAAAGACCAAAGGCTGCCGGCCAGCGGCCGGCACTACCGTGCCCGTTTACCTGACGGGCCTGAGACTCTCCAGCAACACAGTTGCTACAGGGACGTACTTGCGGCGT
>NZ_JBDJKU010000140.1:0-1589 GCF_039673015.1 Stenotrophomonas sp. TWI1409 | reverse complement strand
GTGCGGGCGCGCCGGCGGGCCGCACCCCCCCTCCCCGCCCGGGGGCCGGGGGGGGGCCCGCGCCCCCCCGGCCACTACCGGTTACTTGCCCAGCCGGGCGACCAGCGCCTGCAGGGCATTCTGCGCGTCCGGGGCGAACCAGGCCTCGACGAAGCGGTCGAGCTGAATCAGGTCCGGGTGCAGGGCTCCGTGCAGGTCGGCACGGGCAATGGCGCGGGTCAGCAGCATCGGCTGGCGCGGCTGCTTGAGCAGGTTCTGCAGCCAGGCGATGGCGCGCGCCACCACCAGGTCGCCTTCGGCCAGTTCATCGACCAGGCCGATCTGCAGCGCCTGTTCGGCCGGCACCAGCGAGCCGGTGGTCAGCAGGACGCCGGCGCGGTGTACGCCCACCGCGCGGCGCAGCAGGCGCTGGATGCCCTCCGGCGCGATCAGGCCCACCTGCACTTCGTTCAGGCCGATGGCATACGGCCGCGACGGATCGGCGCTGCGCGCCATCACCCGGTAGTCGCAGCACAGGGCCAGCACGCAGCCGCCCGCCGGTGCGTGGCCGGTGATCGCCGCGACCACCGGGATCCGGCTCTCGGCCAGCGTGCGCACGGCGCCAAAGAAGGCGTTCCAGGTGTCCAGCAACTTGTGCTTGTCATCACCATGCGAGAGCAGGTGCGGCACGTCCATACCGCCGGTGAAGATGCGCTCGCTGCCCGACAGCACGATGCCGTGCGCGTCTTCGGCCATGGCCAGCTCGATGGCATGGATCAACTGCCGGCACAGTTCGGTGTCCAGTGCGTTGACCGGCGGCCGCGCCAGGCGCAGTTCGCGGATGGGGCCATGGTTGATCACCTCGATGAGCGTCGTCATGCTGCGGTCTCGTTGCGAAGAAGGAACCTGGGCGATGATAACCAAACCATTCGTTGGCGTACTGTTGGTTCTGTGTGCGGCCGCAGCATCGGCGTCGGCGGCGGAACCGGACTGCGTCACGGTGGAGCAGGGCTGGGCGCGGTTGCCACCGAATCCGGCGATGCCGATGACCGCCGGCTACGGCGTGATCCACAACGGCTGCAGCAAGGCGGTGGCGATCACTGGCGCGACCAGCAGCAGCTTCAATGATGTGTCGCTGCACGAGACCACGATCGTCGATGGGGTCAGCCGCATGCGCGCGATCGAGCGTCTGCCGCTGGCACCGGGCGCGCGCGCCGAGCTCAAGCCCGGTGGTCTGCACCTGATGCTGATGCAGGGCAAGGGCGCGTTGAAGGAAGGCCAGGCGCTGCCGCTGCGGCTGCAGCTGGAAGGCGGTGGCGAAGCGAGCGCGACGTTGGTGGTGCGCAAGGCCGCGCCGTAAGCGCGCGGGGAAACGGCACGCTGCTGCTGACGCAAGGGGTTGGGATGGCCGTCGTAGCGTCGAGCTTGCTCGACGGCCCCGGCCTGCAGCAGTCGAGCAAGCTCGACTCTACGGATGAAGCGACGATTGGGATGGCTGCCGTAGCGTTGAGGACGCTGGGCGCGAACGGAATATCCGGTAGTGGCGGGGGCCGGCCGCGCCCGCCCGCAAAAACCCCCACCCCCCCCCCCCACCCACCAGCGGGACTCCC
>NZ_JBDJKU010000139.1:0-1637 GCF_039673015.1 Stenotrophomonas sp. TWI1409 | reverse complement strand
GGGCGCCCCCCCCGGGCTGTGCCGTTGGATCTGCTGGTGGGGGCCCCCCCCCCCCCCGGCACTACCAATGATGGACTGGCCTGCAACGGTATAATCGGGGCCTCTTCATTGCTGTGGCCGCCCCCTTGAACGACACGCCCGAACCCGTCGTCTCCGAGCTGATCGACCTGCTTACCCTGGAGCGGCTGGAGGACAACCTGTTCCGCGGGCAGAGCCGCGACATCGGCACCAAGTACGTGTTCGGCGGCCAGGTGCTGGGCCAGGCGCTGGCTGCGGCGCAGGCCACGGTCGACAACGGGCGCCACGTGCACTCGCTGCACGCCTACTTCCTGCGCGCCGGCAACATCGACCACCCCATCGTCTACGACGTCGACCGTACCCGCGACGGCGGCAGTTTCTCGGTGCGCCGCGTCACTGCGATCCAGCACGGCAAGGTGATCTTCTTCTGCGCGGCCTCGTTCCAGCAGGCCGAGACCGGCGCCGAGCACCAGCACAAGATGCCCGAAGTGCCGCAGCCGGAAGACATCGAACCGAACCGCCCGCTGCCGGCCGAAGTGCTGGAGCGGCTGCCAATCAAGGTGCAGCGCTGGCTGTCGCGCGGCGGCCCGTTCGAGTTCCGCCACGTCTACCCGCGCGATGAACTCAACCCGCCCAAGCGCCCGCCCTACCACCAGGTGTGGCTGCGCCTGAGCGAGCCGGTCGGCGATGCGCCCGAGCTGCACCAGGCGCTGCTGGCCTATGCCTCCGACTTCCACCTGTTGGGCACCGCCACGTTCCCGCATGGCATCAGCTACTACCACCCGCACGTGCAGATGGCCTCGCTCGACCACGCGATCTGGTTCCACCGCCCGTTCCGCGCCGACGACTGGCTGCTGTACTCGCTGGACAGCCCCAGCGCGCAGGATTCGCGCGGCCTGGCCCGCGGCCAGTTCTTCACCCGCAATGGCGTGCTGGTGGCCAGCACCGCGCAGGAAGGCCTGATCCGCGTGGTTCCCGACCAGGCCGCGGCCGCCGCCGTGCCGGCCAAGGACTGATCCGATGCGCCAGATCTTCAGCAGCCAGCGTGTGGAAACCGTTGAAGGCGTCGCCGAGCTCCTGCGCGGGCATGGCATCGACGTCAAGGTGACCAATGGGCGCTCGTACAAGACCCGTCGCCGCGGCCAGTTCAGCTATACCGACCTGGGCAACGCCAACGCCTACCCAGCGGTGTGGATCGTGCGCGCCGACGACCAGCCGCGCGCGCGTGAAATCCTGCGCGAGGCGCGACTGCTCGACACCACCCGCCGCGACCATCCGACCGCCGAATTCGCCTTCCGCGACACCGCAGAGACGACCGGCGGCGGCCGTGGCTGGGCCTGGCGCATCCGCATCGCCCTGCTGGTGGTGATCGCCGGCGTGGCGCTGGTGATCGGCCTGCGCCATCGTGGCGCCCCGGCGCCGGTCGCACCGGCCCCTGCCCCGCAGACCCAGCCGCAGCAGGCGCAACCGGCTCCGCAGGCCGCACCGGAAGAGGAAGAAATCCGGGTTCGCATCCAGCCCTCGAAGTGACGCACGGGTAGTGCCGGCCGCTGGCCGGCAGCCGAAAAAGGGGACGGAGGGGATTAAGTCGTTTGAGGCACAAACGACTTAATCCCCTC
>NZ_JBDJKU010000138.1:0-1839 GCF_039673015.1 Stenotrophomonas sp. TWI1409 | reverse complement strand
TGGGCCGGCCGGGGGCCTGAAAGCCTGGAATTGGGGGGCGGGGGGGGTTGGCCGGCCAGCGGCCGGCACTACCTCACCGGCACGTCGTAGAATATGGCCCCCGCCGCTCGCCCCAGCCCTGCCGACATGTCCGATTCCGCCCTGCTCGCCCTGTCCCCGCTCGATGGCCGCTATGCCGGCAAGGTCGACGCCCTGCGCCCGATCTTCTCCGAGTACGGCCTGATCAAGGCCCGCATCACGGTCGAAGTGGAGTGGTTGCTGGCCCTGGCCGCCGAGCCGGGCATCGTCGAACTGGCCCCGTTCTCCGACGCCGCCATCGCGCGTCTGCGTGCCCTGGCCGCCAGCTTCAGCCCGGTCCAGGCCGCGCGCGTGAAGGAGATCGAGCGCACCACCAACCATGACGTCAAGGCGGTGGAGTACTTCATCAAGGAACAGCTGAAGGACGACGCCGAGCTGGCCCCGGCGCTGGAATTCGTGCATTTCGCCTGCACCAGCGAAGACATCAACAACCTCAGCTACGGCCTGATGCTGGAACAGGCGCGCCGCGAGGTGGTGCTGCCGACGCTGGATGGCATCGCCACCTCCCTGCGCAGCCTGGCCCACGCCCAGGCCGGCCAGCCGATGCTGTCGCGCACCCACGGCCAGACCGCCTCGCCGACCACCCTCGGCAAGGAGCTGGCCAACGTGGTCGCCCGCCTGGAACGCCAGCGCAAGCAGATTGCCGCGGTCGAACTGACCGGCAAGATCAATGGCGCGGTGGGCAACTACAACGCCCACATCGCCAGCTACCCGGACGTGGACTGGCCGGCCTTCGCCGAGCGCTTCGTGACCGGCCTGGGCCTGGTGTTCAACCCGTACACCACGCAGATCGAACCGCACGACAACATCGCCGAGATCGGTGATGCCGCACGCCGCGCCAACATCATCCTGATCGACCTGGCCCGTGACATCTGGGGCTACGTTTCGCTTGGCTACTTCAAGCAGCGCCTGAAGGAAGGCGAAGTCGGCTCGTCGACGATGCCGCACAAGGTCAACCCGATCGATTTCGAGAATGCGGAAGGCAACTTCGGCATTGCCAATGCGCTGTTCGAGCACTTCAGCGCGAAGCTGCCGATCAGCCGCTGGCAGCGTGACCTGACCGACTCCACCGTGCTGCGTGCACTGGGTACCGCGTTCGGCCACAGCCAGGTGGCGCTGGATTCGCTGGCCAAGGGCCTGGGCAAGCTGGAAGTGAACCCGCAGCGCCTGGATGCCGATCTGGATGCGGCCTGGGAAGTGCTGGCCGAGGCCGTGCAGACGGTGATGCGTCGCCACGGCCTGCCGAACCCGTACGAACAGCTGAAGGCGCTGACCCGCGGCCAGGGCATCACCGCCGAGTCGATGCGGGCGTTCGTGCAGGGGCTGGAGCTGCCGGCGGATGCGAAGCAGCGCCTGCTGGAGATGACCCCGGGCAGCTACACCGGCCTGGCCGAGTCGCTGGCGAAGAAGATTTAAGGAGTTTCCTTTGCGGCGGCGGCCGCGGGCGCTGCCTGCGGCAGGCAACAGCAACAGCAACATCAACGTCAATAGCGGCTCTGGGTTTTTGCCGTGCTTGGCGGGGCGGGTTGGATTCGCGGGACACGCCGTGAACCCGTCCTTGGGGACTCGATGGCGCCATCCATGGCGCCAACGGTCCCGCGAACCAAACCCGCCCCACCTCTGACAGATTCCCGGTGACGGATCGAAGAGCATTGGGTTGTCGGGACGGAATTTGAAAGAGGGACGCGGCTTCGCCGCGTCCCTCTGTTGTTTTTGGCTGATTGTAGAGCCGAGCCCATGCTCGGCTGCTTGTTCCAACAG
>NZ_JBDJKU010000137.1:0-2120 GCF_039673015.1 Stenotrophomonas sp. TWI1409 | reverse complement strand
CGGTTGGCGTCTCTGTTCTTGTGTGGGGGGGGGGTGCCCCCCTTCCCCTCCCCCCACGCCCCCCCCCCCCCCCGACCGGATCGCCGGCGCATCCACGCATGGCGTGGCTCTGTTGCATGTCCGGCGGCCGTGCCGGGTAGCTGCCAACCTTGGTTGGCACACGGGGAAAGCCAGCGCCGACCAAGGTCGGCAGCTACCCGGCACGGCCCAGGCAGGACCTTCGTCCCATGCCACGGGCCGTGGGCGGTGCCATCATCGGGGTCTGCCTTCCCGGGAACCTGTGCTCGTGAAAACCCGTCTTGCCGTTGCCCTGCTGATCGCCCTGTCCACCCCCGCCGTAGCCCTGGCCGCACCGCCCGCCGCCGCCGCGCCGGCCAGCGTGGCTACCGAATCGCCCGCCGATGCCGCCTTCCGCGCGCTGTACGAGAAGGAATGGAAGTGGCGCCAGGAGGGCGGCGGCGAGGCCAGCGAGGACGAGGACGCGCCAGCCAACGCCACCCGCATGCCCGACGTCGGCCCGGCCGCGCAGCAGGCGCGCCTGAAGGTATGGGATGAAACCCTCGCTGCGCTGAAGAAGATCGACCCGAAGACCCTGTCGCCCGACAACCAGATCAACTACGCGATCTACCGCGATCAGGTGTTCAACCTGGCCGAAGAAGTGCGCCTGCGTGGCTACGAGATGCCGTTCAACGCCGACTCCTCGTTCTGGTCCAACCTGTCCTTCATGGCCCGGCGCGAGATGAAGACCGTGCAGGACTACCAGAGCTACATCGCACGCCTGAACGATGTACCGCGTTACTTCGGCCAGCAGACCGAAAACATGCGCGCCGGCCTGAAGCGAGGTTTCAGCGTGCCGCGCGCGGTGCTCGATGGCCGCGAAGTGTCCATCGCCACCGTCGCCGAGCTGATGGATCCCACTGAGTCGCCGCTGTACGCGCCGTTCAAGAAGCTGCCCAACAGCATCCCGGCCGCCGAACAGGCCAGGCTGCAGGCGCAGGCGCGGGAAGCGATCAGTGGCAAGGTAGTGCCGGCGTTCCAGCAGCTGCGCACCTTCTTCGTCAGCGAGTACGTGCCGCAGGCGCGTACCACGCTGGCCGCCGAAGCGATGCCGGGCGGCAAGGCGTACTACAAGCAGCAGATCCACGAATACACCACGCTGGACCTGTCGCCGGACGAGATCCACCGCATCGGTCTGGATGAAGTCGCACGCATCCAGAAGGAAATGAACGACATCATCAAGCAGGTGAAGTTCAAGGGCAGCTTCGCCGAGTTCCTGACCTTCCTGCGCACCGATCCGCAGTTCTATGCGAAGACGCCGGAAGAGCTGCTGTCGCGCGCCGCATGGATCTCCAAGCGGGCCGACGGTCAGCTCGGCAAGTACATGACGCTGCCGCGCGCGCGCTTCACCATCGTGCCGGTGCCGCCGGACATCGCGCCGTTCTGGACCGCCGGCCGCGGTGGCATGGGCACCTACTGGCTCAACACCTACAACCTGCCGTCGCGCCCGCTGTACAACCTGCCGGCGCTGACCCTGCATGAATCCGATCCGGGCCACGCGCTGCAGGGTGCCATTGCCGCCGAGCAGAAGAACCTGCCCGAGTTCCGCCGCAACGCCTACATCTCCGCCTACGGCGAAGGCTGGGCGCTGTACTGCGAGAAGCTGGGCGTGGAAATGGGCATCTACGAAACCCCGTATGAGGACTTCGGCCGCCTGACCTACGAAATGTGGCGCGCCACGCGCCTGGTGATCGACACCGGTGTGCACAGCAAGGGCTGGAGCCGCGAGCAGGCCTTGGCCTACCTGCGTGACCACACCGCGCTGAGCGAGCATGAAGTGACCACCGAAGTGGACCGCTACATTTCCTGGCCGGGCCAGGCCCTGAGCTACAAGCTGGGGGAGATCGCCATCGTGCGCCTGCGTGCGCAGGCCGAGAAGGAGCTGGGCGACAAGTTCGACATCAAGGGCTTCCACGACACCCTGCTCAAGCAGGGCTCGGTGCCTCTGCCGGTGCTGGAACAGCAGATCCAGGCGTACATCGCCGAACGAAAGAAGGCCTGACCGTTCCAAGGTAGTGGCGGGGCCGGGGCCGGCCCCCCCCATGACCCCCAAATTTAGACAT
>NZ_JBDJKU010000136.1:0-2258 GCF_039673015.1 Stenotrophomonas sp. TWI1409 | reverse complement strand
GGGCGGTGTGGTTGTGCAGGACCGTTGGCGCCATGGATGGCGCCATCGAGCCCCCATGGGTGAGGGCGCTTTGCTTGCGAAGCACTGCTTCGCAAGCGACCGAACGCGCAGCCGCCAGCGGCTGGGCCGGACCGCGGAGCGGGGTCTACGGCGTGTCCCGCGAACCCAACCCGCCAGACCCAGACACATGAACCACCTTCCGCGACCACCCACGAGGGGCTCCGCCGTTGGCTGGGAACCCCTAGGCCACCGCTTCGACCAGCAGCGTGCTGCCCTGCACCGCCACCACCCGTACCCACGTACCTGCAGGCAGCTCCGGACCGCTCACCTGCCAGGACGCATCGTCAATGCTGACCCGTCCTTGGCCACCGACGATGGCCTGCTGCAGTACCACCTCCCGGCCGACCAGCTGCTCGGCACGGCGGTTGAGCAACGGCGCATCGCTGGGCCGTGCCCGCGGCCTCCCCCAGCGCCGGTAGCACTGGATCGAGACCACACTCAGCAGGACGAAGGCGATCACCTGCCACAACAGTGGAATGTCGCTGAACACCGCAACCAGTACGAACACTGCCGCCGCGCCAATGCCGATCCACAGCATGAACGCACCCGGCGCCAGCGCTTCGGCAGCGAACAGCAGCAGCGCCAGCGCGCCCCAACCGACGACTTCCCAGCGCATGTCAGCCTCCGAGCGGCGGCGGCCGCTTGCCGGCGGCCTTGTTGTCCTGGCTGGCCAGCGCCTGCTTCGCCAGTTCGGCCACGCCCGCGATCGAACCGATCACGCCACTGGCCTCCATCGGCATCAGCACCAGCTTCTGGTTCGGCGAACTGGCCAGCTCCTTGAACGCTTCCACGTACTTCTGCGCGACGAAGTAGTTGATCGCCTGCACGTCACCCTCGGCAATCGCGGCCGACACCACCTTGGTCGCCATCGCTTCGGCCTCGGCCAGGCGCTCGCGCGCCTCGGCATCGCGGAACGCGGCTTCGCGACGGCCTTCGGCTTCCAGCACGGTGGCCTGCTTCTCGCCATCGGCGCGCAGGATCTCCGACTGCCGTGAACCCTCTGCCTCGAGGATCTGCGCGCGCTTTTCGCGCTCGGCCTTCATCTGCCGCGCCATCGCATCCAGCAGATCGCGCGGCGGCTGGATGTCGCGGATCTCGATGCGGTTGACCTTCACTCCCCAGGGATTGGTGGCATGGTCGACCACGCTCAGCAGCTGGGCATTGATCACCTCGCGCTGGCTGAGCGATTCATCCAGGTCCATCGAACCGATCACGGTACGGATGTTGGTCTGCACCAGGGCGATCATCGCCACTTCCAGGTTGGCCACCTCATAGGCGGCCTTGGCGGCATCCAGTACCTGGAAGAACACCACGCCGTCCACGCGCACGGCGGCGTTGTCCTTGGTGATCACTTCCTGGCTGGGCACGTCCAGCACCTGCTCCATCATGTTCACCTTGCGCCCCACCCCGTACACGATCGGGATCAGGAAATGCAGGCCGGGGGTCATGGTGTGCGTGTAGCGCCCGAAGCGCTCGACGGTCCACTCGTAGCCCTGGGGCACCATCCGTACTGCCTTGAACAGGATGACCACGGCCACGAAGGCCAGTACCACGGTAAAGAACATGGTCGGGAACATCTTGCTTTCCTTATCTATGACGTCCAGGCCCCAGCATAGCGCGTGAAGGCCACATTCACAGCGGAGCTACCAGGGCACGCGCCCGCGCAGGATGTCGGCGAACATCACCCAGTCGCCCATGAACGAGTACAGCGGGTGCTGGAAGGTGGCCGGGCGGTTCTTCTCGAAGAAGAAATGGCCGACCCAGGCGAAGCTGTAACCGCAGAACAGGGCGGCCAGCAACAGCACCGGCTGCCCGCGCAGGATTGCTGCAACGACCAGCAGCAGCACGCCGCAGCTGCCGACGAAGTGCAGCCGGCGCGATACCGGGTGGCGGTGCTCGCTGAGATAGAACGGATAGAACTCGCGGAAGCTGGCGAAGCGGGACATATGCGTGCTCCGGGGGCCGTGGTCACCGCCATCATGCGCCTTCCTGGGAGGGAAAGCGGCCTGGACGGCGTGGCCGATTCTGACAAGGCAGTGCATGATCCGGTGGCGCTGCCTTTGTAGCGTCGAGCCATGCTCGACTGGCCCTCCCAGTTGCGGTCGAGCATGGCTTGTATGTTCCTCCCGGCTCCTACGCGGTATGTAGGAGCCAGGGTGGAGGGACCGTCAAGCATGCATCTGCGGATACTAGCCGAC
>NZ_JBDJKU010000135.1:0-2376 GCF_039673015.1 Stenotrophomonas sp. TWI1409 | reverse complement strand
GCCATGGATGGCGCCATCGAGCCCCCATGGACGGGTTTACGGCGTGTCCCGCCTGCCCACACCGCCCTGCCCACCACGGATTGCCTGCTGTTGCTGTTGCTGTTGCTGTTGCTGTTGTAGTTGCTGTTGTAGTTGCCCTGGCATCGGCGGGTGCCGGGTGCAACCCGGCCAGAAGCCCCCCTTACCCCCGCAACAGCACGAACGGCAGCAGCACCAGCGCCGCCGCACCGGCCATCGCCAGCAGCACCAGCACCACATACACCGGCCGGCGCCGGAACAGGCTGCCGAAGGTCTCCGCCGTGCCATCACGCAATGCCTGCTCACGCTCGGCACGGATGCGCGGCCCGCGTTCGGCCTGGTATTCCGCCATCAGCGCCTTCGCTCGTGGATGATCAGCGTCCTCGCGCAGCCACAGGCCACCATTGGAGATGCCCCAGGGGCTGGGTTCGGTGCGATACCAGGCGATGTCGTGCTGGTCGAGCAGCGTGCAGACATCGGCATATTCGTCGTCGCCGACATTGCGCAGATTGAGCAGGAGTTTTGCCATGCCCCCATGATACCCGGCGCCGATGCGCTACCCTTGCCGCCCTCGCCCTGCGCCCTTCCGGAGACGCCCGATGCGCCGCCTGCTGCTTCCCCTGCTGCTGTCCCTCGCCGCCGTTGGCTGCTCGACCGAACCGTCCGGCCCGCCGCCGGGTGGCACCCTGACCACATTCGAGCGCATCGATACCGTCCCGGGTACCGGCGCCGAAGCCGTTGCAGGCAACAAGGTGACCGTGCACTACACCGGCTGGATCTACGACAACCGCACCGAAACCAAGCACGGCAAGACCTTCGACAGCTCGGTCAGCCGTGGCGAACCGTTCACCTTTGCGCTCGGCGCCGGCCAGGTCATCCGCGGCTGGGATGAGGGCGTGGCCGGCATGAAGGTCGGCGGCAAGCGCACCCTGATGATCCCGCCGGACTACGGCTACGGCGACCGCCGGGTTGGCCCGATCCCGGCCGGCTCATCGCTGGTCTTCGATGTCGAGCTGCTCGATGTCAAACCGTAATACCGCAACGCCTCCACGGGTCGCTGTCATCGGCGGCGGCCCGGCCGGCCTGTTCGCCGCCGAGCGCCTGCGCGCCGCCGGTCTGGAGGTGGACCTGTACGAGGCCAAGGGTTCGCCCGGCCGCAAGTTCCTGATCGCCGGCAAGGGCGGGCTCAACCTCACCCATTCCGATCCGCGTCCGCTGTTCGACAGCCGCTACCGCGAGCAGTCCACGACCGTGGGCCGCTGGCTGGATGGCTTCGATGCGCAGGCATTGCGCGACTGGGCCGGCGGCTTTGGCGTGGAGACCTATGTGGGCAGCTCCGGCCGCGTGTTCCCGGTCGACCGCAAGGCAGCCCCACTGCTGCGCGGCTGGGTGCGCCGCCTGAAAGAACAGGGTGTGCGCCTGCACGCCAACCACCGCTGGATCGGATGGAGCGACGACGGCGCCCTGCGATTTGAAACCGAAGACGGCGCCGTTGAAGTGCATGCCGATGCTACCGTGCTGGCCATGGGCGGCGGCAGCTGGCCGCAGCTGGGCAGCGACGGCGCCTGGGTCTCGCCACTGCAGGCACGTGGCGTGGACATCGCACCGCTGCAGTCGGCCAACTGCGGTTTCGACGTGGACTGGACGCCGTTCTTCGCCCAGCGCAATGCCGGCGCACCGTTGAAGCCGGTGGTCGCGCACTGGCTGGACCTGGCGGGACAACCGCAGTCGCTGCAGGGCGAGTGCGTGGCCAGCGAGTACGGCATCGAAGGCAGCCTGATCTACGCATTGGCCGCAGACCTGCGCGAGACCATCAACCGCGATGGCCACGCGATGCTGTGGCTGGACCTGGTACCGGGCCGCGATGAAGCACGCCTGCTGGCCGACCTGTCACGCCCGCGCAAGGGTCGCAGCTTCGGCGAGCACCTGCGCCGCCAGGCCGGCCTGGATGCAGTGAAAGCCGCACTGGTGTTCGAGATGCTGGGCAAGGAAGCGGGCAACGACCTGCCTGCCGTGGCAGCTACGCTCAAGCGCCTGCCCCTGCGCCTGCTGCGCCCCCGGCCGATGGCCGAGGTGATCAGCACCGCCGGTGGCGTGCGCCTGGATGCGCTGGATGATGGCCTGATGCTGCGGGCAGTGCCCGGCGTGTTCTGTGCCGGCGAGATGCTGGACTGGGAGGCGCCGACAGGTGGCTACCTGCTGACCGCGTGCTACGCCAGTGGCCTGCGTGCTGCGGAAGGCGTGATCGGGTGGCTGGCAGCGCGGTGACACCTGCGTTGTAGAGTCGCGCCATGCTCGCCGGCGTGTGAGTCAGGCGGTAGAGCCGGAGAGCCTGGCGCGAAGCGACAAAAACCCAGC
>NZ_JBDJKU010000134.1:0-2983 GCF_039673015.1 Stenotrophomonas sp. TWI1409 | reverse complement strand
ACCTCATGGACTCACGCGACCTGAGGTTGCCGGCCAGCGGCCGGCACTACCAGATGAAACCATTTTTGCATCGCAGCACGATGCCCGTTCTGGTTTAGGCTTGGGGTCTGGATCCGTTGACCGAGGCCTGTGCGTCGCCGATGAACGAGTACCGCAGCAGCATCGAGTTTGCTTCCCCCGATCTTCCGCTTCGCGATGACGTGCGCCGGCTCGGCGCGCTGGTCGGAGACCTGCTGGTTGAACAGGTCTCTGCCGCCTTCCTCGATGATGTCGAAGACGTGCGCACCCGCGCCATCGCCCGCCGCGAGAACCAGGCGCCGCTGTCGGAGCTGGCCGATGGCCTGGCCGGGCGCACGCCGCAACAGGCCGAGACCATGGTGCGGGCCTTCAGCACCTACTTCCAGGTGGTCAACATCGCCGAGCGCGTGCATCGCATCCGCCGCCGCCGTGACTACCAGCGCGCCGGTACCGCAGGGGCGCAGCCCGATGGCCTGCAGGATGCACTGCAGCACCTGAAGGCGCAGGGCGTGGGCCTGGACGAGCTGGCGCAGTGGCTGCCACGCATCGACATTGAACCGGTGTTCACCGCACACCCGACCGAAGCAGTGCGCCGCGCGCTGCTGGAGAAGGAGCAGCTGATGGTGGCCAGCCTGGTCGACAATCTCGATGGCCAGCGCACACCGGGTGAAGCCGCCGCCGATGCCGCGCGCTTCCGCATGGCATTGACCGCTTCGTGGCAGACCACCGATTCCTCGCCGGTGCGGCCCACCGTCGATGACGAACGCGAGCACGTCGGCTTCTATCTGGTGCAGGTGCTGTACCGGGTGATTCCGGTGCTGTACGAATCGCTGCAGCAAGCGTTGCGTGATACCTACGGCGAAGAACTGCCGCTGCCGCGCCTGCTGCGCTTCGGTACCTGGGTGGGCGGCGACATGGACGGCAACCCGAACGTGGATGCCACCACCATCCGCAACACTCTGGATGCGCAGCGGCAGGCGGTGCTCGCGCGCTACCAGAAGGAACTGCTGCAGCTGGCCAGCCTGCTCAGCCAGTCCACCGAGCGGGTGGGTGTGAGCGATGCGCTGCAGGCGCGCGTAGCGCATTACCAGCAGTTGCTGCCGCAGGTGCAGTCGCGCCCGCGCCATGCCGACATGCCGTACCGGTTGCTCAACGACCGCATGCGCGCGCGCCTGCAGGCCACGCTGGATGATGGCGCAGGCGCTTACGCTGGTCCGGACGAACTGATCGACGACCTGCAGCTGATCCTCGACAGCCTGCGCGCCAATCGTGGCGAACATGCTGGCGGTTTCGCGGTGCAGCGCCTGCTGTGGCGGGTGAAAACGTTCGGCTTCCATCTTGCGCGGTTGGACGTGCGCCAGGAATCGAGCGTGCACGCGCGCGCGCTGGCCACCGTGCTGGGCGGCGACGCGGCGTGGGACGGTCTGGACGCATTGGGCCGCGCGCGCCTGCTGGCGCCGCATGCCAGTGGTGACGCGCCGATGCCGAAGGGCGACGACGAAGGCAACCAGCGACTGGATGCGGTGTTCGCGGCGTTGGCCGATGCGCGTGCGCGCCATGGTGGCGATGCACTGGGCAGCTACATCATTTCGATGGCGCATGACCGCAGCGATGTACTGGCGGTGCTTGCGCTGGCACGCCGTGGCGGCCTGGTGGAAGAGGGCGGTTCGGTGCCGCTGGATATTGCGCCGCTGTTCGAGACGGTGGACGACCTCAAGCGTGGCACCGCGACCCTGCGCGACCTGCTGGCCGATCCGGTGTACCGCGCACACCTGCATGCACGCGATGACGTGCAGATGGTGATGCTGGGCTATTCGGACAGCAGCAAGGACGGCGGCATCGCTGCTTCGCGCTGGGGCCTGCAACGCGCGCAGGTGGAACTGCTGGAGGTGGCGGCCGAGGCCGGCATCCGCCTGACCTTCTTCCATGGCCGTGGTGGTTCGATCAGCCGCGGTGGCGGCAAGACCACGCATGCGGTCGATGCCTCGCCGCGCGGCAGCATCGATGGCCGCCTGCGGGTGACCGAGCAGGGCGAGGTGATCCATCGCAAATACGGCATCCGTGCGCTGGCGCTGCGCTCGCTGGAACAGGCCACCGGCGCGGTACTGCGCGCCAGCCTCCGCCCGCGGGCTGCCGAACCCCGCGAGGATGAGTGGCGACCGGTGATGGATGTGGTCGCTGGCTCCAGCAGCGAGGTGTACCGCGCCTTCGTCGGCCAGTCTGGCTTCATGGACTACTTCCGCACGGCCACGCCGATCGACGTGATCGAGCGGATGACGCTGGGTTCGCGTCCGTCGCGCCGGCTCGGCCAGGACGCGGCGTTGGGCAACCTGCGCGCGATTCCGTGGGTATTCGCCTGGAGCCAGGCGCGTGCAGTCATTCCCGGCTGGTACGGGGTGGGCAGCGGCCTGCAGGCGGCGGTGGATGCTGGCCACGAACAGACGCTGCGCGAGATGGCGCGTGACTGGCCGTTCTTCCGTACCTTCCTGGACGACATCGCGATGGTGCTGTCCAAGGGCGATATCACCATTGCCGAGCAGTTCTCGAAGCTGTCAGGTGATCTGCACGGGCGCTTCTTCCCCCAGGTCGAGAAGGAGCTTGAACTCACCCGGCATTGGTTGCTGGCGCTGATGGGCCAGCAGACGTTGCTCGACCACGATGCGCGGCTGTCGCTTTCGATCCGTCTGCGCAATCCCTATGTCGATCCGATCAGCGTGCTGCAGGTGGATCTGCTGCAGCGCTGGCGAGCCAGCGGGCGCGAGGATGACGACCTGCTGCGCGCACTGGTGGCCTGCGTGAACGGTGTTTCGCAGGGTGTGCAGAACACCGGTTGATCCGCATCCGCCGGGCATGGCCCGGCGAATTCGAAAAGGTAGTGCCGGCCGCTGGCCGGCAACCTCATGATGTCTGGCAACACGCGCGAGGTTGCGGTCGATTCGGTCACGGGGGCGTCCATCTATGGATG
>NZ_JBDJKU010000133.1:0-3003 GCF_039673015.1 Stenotrophomonas sp. TWI1409 | reverse complement strand
GCGGGGGGGGGGGGGGGGGGGGTACCGCCGGGGGCATGTAGCCCGCGCCCGCCCCCCCTGGGCGGGTTTTCGGGGGTGCCCCCACCAGCCCCCCCGCCCGGCCCACCACGAATGCGCTGCGAACGGCGGCAGCCACGAGGGGCTGCGCCGTTCGCCGGTCAATCGAACAGCGCCTCGATCGCCGCCAACCCCGCACTCGCCCGTTCCTTCTTGCGCACCGCATCGGCCACCGGATCAGCACCATCGCGCTGGATCTCCTCCGCCGGAATCTCCTCGAAGAACCGGCTCGGCTTCAACCGCACGTGCTCACCGAACTTGCGGGTCAGCTTGCTGTAACTCATCCACAACTGGATCTTGGCGCGGGTGATGCCCACGTACAGCAGGCGCCGCTCTTCCTGCAGGTTGCCCTCGTCCAGGCTGACCTGGTGCGGCAGCACGCCATCCTCGCAGCCGACGATGAACACGTACGGGAATTCCAGGCCCTTGGAGGCGTGCATGGTCATCATGCGCACCTGGTTGCCGCCCTCGTCCTTGTCGCTGCGCGACAGCAGCGCCAGCTGGCCGGCCAGGTCGGCGGCAGTGGCACCGCGCGGGCCCCCCTCGAACCACTGCGCCAGTTCCTCGATGTTGTTGGCACGGCGCTGGTAACTCGCCTCTTCCTTGGCCTGCTGGCGCAGTTCGCTGA
Organism: Stenotrophomonas sp. TWI1409; assembly: GCF_039673015.1. Lineage (NCBI taxonomy): Bacteria > Pseudomonadati > Pseudomonadota > Gammaproteobacteria > Lysobacterales > Lysobacteraceae > Stenotrophomonas > Stenotrophomonas sp. TWI1409. The sequence goes on along the minus strand of NZ_JBDJKU010000133.1, from coordinate 2,318 downwards.
GCAGGCCGGATTCCTTGGCGACCTTGCGGATCATGTCGCCGGAAGTGACCTGTTGGGTCTGTGCACGCAGGTCACGCAGGATGTCGGTGAAGCGCGCCAGGCTGTTGGCCGCGCGCGGGGGCAACTGCTGCAGGGCACCGATCGCCTCGGCAGCCTGCGCCATCGGCATGTCCTTCTCCTGCGCCAGCTCGGCCAGCTTGGCCAGCGTGCCGGCACCGACGTCGCGCTTGGGTGACTGCACCGCACGCATGAACGCGGTGTCGTCGTCCGGGTTCACCAGCAGGCGCAGCCAGGCCAGCGTGTCCTTCACTTCCTGGCGTTCCAGGAACATGGTGCCGCCGGTCAGGTGGTAGGGAATGCGCAGCAGCTGCATTGCCTTTTCCAGCGGACGCGACTGGAAGTTGCCGCGGAACAGGATGCAGAAATCACTCCACGGCACATTGCGCGACTGCGCCACGAAGGCGATCTCGGCGGCAACCTTTTCCGCCTCATGTTCGCTGTTGCGGCACTCCCACACGCGGATGCGTTCGCCGTCGGCCTGGTCACTCCACAGCTTCTTCAGGTGCTCGTGCGGATTGTTGGCGATCAGGGCATTGGCCGCGCGCAGCACGCGGTTGGAGCAGCGGTAGTTCTGCTCCAGCTTGATGATCTCCAGCGTGGGATAGTCGCGCCCCATCTGCTGCAGGTTTTCCGGATTGGCGCCGCGCCATGCATAGATCGACTGGTCATCGTCACCCACGCAGGTGAAGTTGCCCTTGTCACCGGCCAGCTGCTTGAGCAGCCGGTACTGCGCGTCGTTGGTGTCCTGGCATTCGTCCACCAGCAGGTAGCCGATGCGCTCGCGCCAGGCCAGCGCGATCTCCGGATTTTCTTCCAGGATCTGCACCGGCAGACGGATCAGGTCATCGAAGTCGACCGCATTGAACGCCGTCAGGCGCAGCTGGTAGCGCTCGTAGACGCTGGCCGCCTCCTTTTCGCGATTGCTGCGCGCGGCGGCCATCGCCTGTTCGGGCGACAGGCCGGCGTTCTTCGCGCGCGACACCAGGTTCTTCATGTCCTCGATGTCGTCAGGCTTGGCCCCGTACATCAGGTCCTTGATCTGCGCAGCGGCATCGTCGGCATCGAAGATCGAGAAGCCGCGCTTCAGGCCAACGGCCGCGTGCTCGATCTGCAGGAACTTCAGGCCCAGCGCATGGAAGGTGCAGATGGTCACCTCGTCGGCGTCCTGCTCGCGCAGGCGCTTGGCCACGCGCTCGCGCATTTCCTTGGCCGACTTGTTGGTGAAGGTGATCGCCGCGATGCGGCGCGCCGGATAGCGGCCGCAACCGATCAGGTGGGCGATCTTTTCCACGATCACACGCGTCTTGCCGCTGCCCGCGCCGGCGAGCACCAGCAATGGACCTTCGATGTGCAGGACGGCGGCGGCTTGGGGGGGATTGAGACCGTGCATGGGATGGGGATTGTAGCGGGGCCGGGTGACGACCACAGCGGGCCGCCGGTGGGGTTGCTGAACGGCTTCGGCGAAGCGGGGCTGCGGCGTACAATCCGTCGATGGCCAAGCTCTACTTCTACTATTCGGCGATGAACGCCGGCAAGACCACCACCCTGCTGCAGAGCGCCCACAACTACCGCGAGCGCGGCATGCGGGTGGCGATCCTGACCCCGCGCCTGGACGATCGTGCCGGCGCCGGGGTGGTCGCCTCGCGGATCGGCCTGCGTGCGGACGGCATGGCCTTCGACCGCGATACCGACCTGCAGCGCTGGGTTGAACAGGATCTGGCAGCCAACGGCCCGATGGGCTGCGTGCTGGTGGACGAGGCGCAGTTCCTGACCCGCGCCCAGGTCTGGCAGCTCAGCGAAGTGGTCGACCAGCTGCGCATTCCGGTGCTGTGCTACGGCCTGCGCACCGACTTCCGCGGCGAGCTGTTCGAAGGCAGCCAGTACCTGCTGGCCTGGGCCGATGAGATGCAGGAGATCAAGACCATCTGCCACAGCGGCAAGAAGGCGACGATGACGGTGCGTGTGGACGAGCATGGCCACGCGGTGCAGGACGGCCCGCAGGTGGAGATCGGCGGCAACGACCGCTACGTGTCGGTCAGTCGCGCCGAGTTCAAGAAGATCACCCGCGGCGAAGGGCGGATCGATCCGGCGCAGGCACCCCTGCCGCTGTAAGGGGTGTTCTTTTGCAGGGCTTGCAGCCCTGCACCTGCTCAACGCAACAGCAACAGCAACAGCGAAAGCTGGCTTCCCGTGGGATGGCGGGGGGGGGGGGGGGGGGGGGGGGCCCCGGCCCAAACACCCGCCGCGGGGGGCGGGCC
>NZ_JBDJKU010000132.1:0-3042 GCF_039673015.1 Stenotrophomonas sp. TWI1409 | reverse complement strand
TTCGGGAGCGCGGGGCCCCAACCTTAGTGGTCTTAGGTGGGGCCCGTTGGCCCCCCGGGGCCCGCCACTACCACCGCCCGGCGGCTATGCGTTGAAACATCCCCTTGCGATAATGACGCGCTGAACACCCCTGTTGCCGCATCCTTGCCGGGATCGCGGCTTTTCTTATCCCGCGGGAGCTGCGATGGCTGAAGCTGTACGCCACGACAAGACTGCGCGCCAACTGCGGATGCTGTCCGACGCACTGGACAGCGGTCGGCTGGGCCCGGTGCGCCGCCTGGTCAACACCCTGGCCCCGGCCGAGATCGGCAACCTGCTCGAATCGCTGCCGCCGGGCAAGCGCGAGGTGGTCTGGGGCCTGGTCGATCCGGAAGATGACGGTGAGGTGCTGGTCCACGTCGGCGACGACGTGCGCGAGAGCCTGCTCGCCGACATGGACCCGGACGAGATCATCGCCGCGGTCGAAGACCTGGACATCGACGATCTGGCCGACCTGGTCGAAGATCTGCCGGACACGGTCATCGACGAAGTCCTCAAGTCGATGGACCGCGAGAACCGCGAGCGCCTGGAGCAGGTGCTGTCCTACCCCGAGGACAGCGCCGGCCGCCTGATGAACCCGGACGTGGTGACCGTGCGCGCCGACGTCAACGTTGACGTGGTGCTGCGCTACCTGCGCCTGCGTGGCGAACTGCCCGACCACACCGATCATCTGTTCGTGGTCAGCCGTCGCCATCAATACCTCGGCCGGGTGTCGCTGGCGGCACTGGTGACCCACGAGGACACCACCCCGATCAACCGCCTGATCGACGACGAGCAACCGGCGATCGATGTCGGCGAAAGCGACCAGGAGGTCGCCCGCCAGTTCTCCGACCATGACTGGATCTCCGCGCCGGTGGTGGACGACAACAACATCCTGGTCGGCCGCATCACCATCGATGACGTGGTCGACATCATCCGTGGACAGGCCGAGCACCAGGCGCTGGGCGCCGCCGGCCTGGACGAGGACGAGGATCTGTTCAGCCCGGTCTGGCGCGCCATGCGCCGCCGCCTGATGTGGCTGTCGGTCAATCTGTGCACGGCATTCCTGGCGTCCAGCGTGGTCGGCCACTTCGAGGGCACCATCGACAAGCTGGTGGCGCTGGCGGTGCTGATGCCGATCGTTGCGGGCCTCGGAGGCAACGCCGGCACCCAGGTGCTGGCGCTGATGGTGCGTGGCCTGGCGTTGGGCCAGGTGGGCGCCTCCAACGCGCGCACGCTGCTGTGGAAGGAAGTGCGGGTCGCCTTGTTGAACGGCGTGATGCTGGGTTCGGTGCTGGGCCTGATCGTACTCGCTTGGTTCCACTCGCCCGGGTTGTCGGCGGTGATCGCCATCGCGCTGACCTGCAACCTGCTGTTCGCCGCGTTGGCCGGCGTGCTGGTGCCACTGACCCTGAAACGCTTCGGCTTCGACCCGGCGCTGGCCAGCGGCATCTTCCTGACCGCCGTGACCGACTCGATGGGCTTCTTCACCTTCCTCGGCCTCGCCACCCTGGTGCTGCTGCACTGACCCTATCAAGGGTCGGATCCCCACCGCGCGGGGCGCTGACCCGATCCCAACTGGAACACCCATGGCAACGACGATCGAAAATTACTTCCAGCCCGGCTGGCGTGACCAGCAGTACACCTGCACGGCCTGCGAATGGAAGGGCAGCTCGCGCGCCATGGAGATGGAGCTGGACGAGGACGCCACCGAGTACGACTGCCCGGTCTGCGAGAACCCGCTGCTGGTGGTGCTGCACCCGGATATGGCGCAGGTGCAGGCTGCGGCCGCCGAAGGCAATGCCGAGGCACAGGAACAGCTGGACATCATCGCCAGCTTTCCGCGCCCGCAGTGACGCGGCGCATGATGCCGGGCCGACGTTGGCGGACTACGATGCAGGCGTTCTCGCCGCTTCGGAAAACCCCATGGTCCGTCTGCTGTCGCGCTGGCTGCCATTGCTGGCCCTTCTGATGATGAGCGGTTGCACTTCGCTGCCGGACAGCGCGCGTGGCCGCTTCGAAGCACGTGCGGTGAAGGTGGACGGGCACACGGCTTACTACCAGGTGTTCATTCCCGCGGGCCTGCAGGCCCGCAGCCCTGGTGGGCAGACGCCCGCAACCTCCAACGTCCCGGTCATCCTGTTCCTGCACGGTTCGGGCGAGCGCGGCGCCGATGGCATCAAGCAGACCCACGCCGGGCTGGGGCCTTATCTGCGCGAGCATCCCAACTTCCCTGCCTTGGTGGTGTTCCCACAGGTACCGGGCCATGAGGAATGGAGCGGCCGCAACAACCGTGCGGCCGTGGCCGCGCTGGACGCGACAATCGCCGAGTTCGGCGCCGACCCGGCACGGCAGTACCTGACCGGCATGTCGATGGGCGGCTACGGCAGCTGGAACATCGCCCTGGACGACCCGCGCCGCTTCGCCGCGATCGTCCCCGTGTGCGGTGCCGTGCTGGCACCACGCGCAAAGCGCCCGACCCTGTTCGTCGAGCAGGTCGCCCAGGAAACCGATCCGTATGCCGTGATCGCGCAGCGCCTGCAGCACACGCCGATCTGGATCTTCCACGGCGCGCTGGATGACGTGGTGCCTCCGGATGACGACCGCAGGCTGCATGCCGCATTCCAGAGCGCCAACGCACGCGATGTGCGCTACACCGAGTACCCGGAAGGCAATCACAATGCCTGGGACGCTACCTACGCCGACCCGGCCATGTGGGCGTGGCTGTTCGCGCAGAAGCGCTGAACCGCAGTTTCTCGTAGCTGTCAACCTGGGTTGGCATTGACTGCTCTGGTAGTTGCCAACCTTGGTTGGCATTGACTGCTCTGGTAGTTGCCAACCTTGGTTGGCATTGACTGCTCTGGTAGTTGCCAACCTTGGTTGGCACTGACTGCTCTGGTAGTTGCCAACCTTGGTTGGCATTGACTGCTCTGGTAGTTGCCAACCTTGGTTGGCATTGACTGCTCTGGTAGTTGCCAACCTTGGTTGGCATTGACTGCTCTGGTAGTTGCCAACCTTGGTTGG
>NZ_JBDJKU010000131.1:0-3180 GCF_039673015.1 Stenotrophomonas sp. TWI1409 | reverse complement strand
GCGCGCGCCGCGAGCCGTTTTTGCCTTTGATTTTCTTTGGCTTTTCGGGGGCGGACGCACCCGTAAACTGTCCGCGGTCGGGGGGGGTGGGTTCGCGGGGGTATCCGCGCCATGGATGGCGCGGCTAAGCCCCCAGGGACGGGTTCACGGCGTCCCCCGCGAACCCACCCCGCCCGGCCAAGCGCGGCTTTTGATTTACGCGATCACCCCCCCCCGCCACGAGGGGCTCAGCCGTTGGCCTTCGCCTTCGCCTCGCGCGCGGCCTGTTGCTCGACCAGGGTCAGTGCCACGTTGTCACGCAGGTACGCCGGCTCGACCATCTCCGGTGCGATGGCTTCACCGCGCGCGAAGGCCGGCACCGCCAGTGCCAGTACGTCCGACGCGCGCGGCAATGCGGCGGCATCGAATCCACGCAGGCCAGCCCCAAGTTGCGCCACCAGTGTGCCCTCGGCTGCGCCGAAACCGGTACCCACACCGTAGGCGGACAGCCCTTCCGGCAGCGATACCGCAGCGGGTGCGCATACGCGCTCGGCATCACGCGCCACCGGCAGGCCGTCCACGCGCTCGAAGCGGGCAACGTAGAGTTCGCCCATCCGCGCATCGATCGCCGACAGGATCTGCGTTTCCTCGGCCGGTGCCCGCAGCGCCAGCACCTGCAGCGTCGAGACCGGCAGCAGCGGACGGTCCAGTGCCAGTGCGATGCCCTGGGCAATCGCGATAGCCAGGCGTACGCCAGTGAACGCACCCGGGCCGCGGCTGAGCGCGATGCCGTCCAGCTGGCGGCGGCTGATGCCGGCTTCGGCCAGCAGCGCCTCCGCCCACGGCAGGCTCAGTTCGGCGTGCCGGCGCGGGGCGATCTCGAAGCGTTCCAGCACCTGCCCATCGACATGCAGGGCAACGGAACAGGCTTCGGTGGCGGTTTCAAAGGCGAGCAGTTTCATCGGATCGGGTCAGAACAAGGGGAACGTGGCACCGGGCGCCGGCTCGGGGCCGGTCGCAACAGCGACTGGGGCAGCCGCATCATCGGCCGCAGGCGACCATTGTGGCGTAAAGAAGGCCTGCACATCGGCCAGGCTGCGAGTACGCCGGAACGGCGGCAGCGAATCGAGGAAGACCCGGCCATAGCCACGGTTGAGCAGGCGCGGGTCACACAGTACCAGCACGCCACGGTCGCTCTCGCTGCGGATCAGGCGGCCGACGCCCTGCTTCAGCGCGATCACCGCCTGCGGCAATTGCTCGTCGCGGAACGGATTGCCGCCCTGGCTGCGGATCGCCTCCAGCCGCGCCTCGTACACCGGGTCATCCGGCGCCGCGAACGGCAGCTTGTCGATCATCACCACGCTCAGCGCTTCGCCGACCACATCCACGCCCTCGCGGAAACTGGCCGAGCCCAGCAGCACGCCATTGCCCGATTCACGGAAGCGCTGCAGCAGCGTCGCACGCGGCGCCTCACCCTGCACGAACAGCGGCCACGGCCCGTCGCGCAATGCCTCGGCGGCCTCACGCAATGCACGGTGCGAGGCGAACAACAGGAAGGCCCTGCCCTGCGAGGCCTGCAACACCGGCCGCAAGGTCTGGATCAGCGCGGTGCCAAACCCGCGCGCCGCCGGATCGGGCAGGCCTTCGGGCAGGTAGCACAGCGCCTGCTCGGGCCAATTGAACGGGCTTGGCTGCACCAGCGTGTGCGGATCGTCCAGGCCCAGGCGGGTGGCGATGTGATCGAAACCACCGCCAACGGTCAGCGTTGCCGAAGTGAAGATCCACGCGGCACGGCTGCGCTCGCGATGCTCACGCAGCGGACCGGACACATCCATCGGCGTGCGCTGGCAACGGAAACCACGCGGCGTAAGCTCGTACCAGAGCACATCGGCCGCACTGCTCGCTTCCGACGGATCGGTGTCGAAATCGAGAGTGGGTTCGTCATCGCCCAGCCAGCGGCTGAGCCGCGAGACCGCCTCGCGCGCCCGCGCATGACAGGCATCCAGACCCGCCGCCGCTTCGCGCAGCGGCTGCAATGCCTGCTCCAGGGTCACCAACCCTGCCATCACCGTATCGAATCCGTCGCGCACCTGTGGCATCGCCAGCGCGCGCCATTGCGTGCCACGCGGAGGCAGTCCCTCCATCGCCGAACGCAGCGCCAGCAGCGCCTGCTGCAACTGGTCGACCGGTTCCTGCAGCGCCGACTGCGCGCCGCCCACACCGCGTGCTTCAGCCAGGCAATCGCGCCCGAGCTCCTGCCACGGGCGCATGCCAAAACCCTCGCCGAAGAACTGCGCGGCCAGTTCGGGCAACTGGTGCGCCTCGTCGATGACGAAGGCCTGGGCGCCCGGCAGCAGTTCACCGAAGCCATCCTGCTTCAGGGCCAGATCGGCCAGCAGCAGGTGATGGTTGACCACCACCACATCGGCAGCCTGTGCACGCTGCCGCGCACGCACCACGAAGCAGTCATCCCAGAACGGGCAATCGGTGCCCAGGCAGTTGTCGACGGTGGAGGTGACCATCGGCAGCAATGGGGAGTCGTCGGCCAGCCCGTCGAGCTCGGCGATGTCACCGAACTCCGAGCGACCGGACCAGGCCAGGATGCGCTGGAACTGCGCCGCCTGTTCAGGGCTGGAAAAACGCGGCTCGCCGCGCGCCTGCTGCAGGCGATAGCGGCACAGGTAGTTCGCACGCCCTTTCAGCAGCGCACTGCGCAGGCCGACCCCGAGTGCTTGACGCACCCGTGGCAGATCGCGGTGGTAGAGCTGGTCCTGCAGCGCGCGGGTGCCTGTGGAGATGATGGTGCGCAACCCGGACAGCAGCACCGGCACCAGATAGGCAAACGTCTTGCCGGTGCCGGTACCGGCCTCGGCCAGCAGCAGATCACGCTGCTGCAGCGCATCGGCGATGGCTTCGGTCAGGTGCAGCTGTGCCGGACGCGGGACGAATGCATCCAGGTGCGAGGCGAGCGCGCCGCCGTCGCTGAGGGCTTCGCGGCTGGCATGGACAAGGTCGGACATCAGAGGGAAAGGATACCCGGCCGGGCGCTGCCCGGCACCCGTTTCAAGCCAGAGCCAGAGCACCAGCAACGGCAACGGTGTTGTTCACGGCTCTGGGTTTCTGCGTGCAGGGTGGGGCGGGAGGGGCAGGCAGGACACGCCGCAAACCCATCCATGGGGGCTCGATGGCGCCATCCATGGC
>NZ_JBDJKU010000130.1:0-3474 GCF_039673015.1 Stenotrophomonas sp. TWI1409 | reverse complement strand
GGCCAACCTTGGTTGGCGCCCCAAAAGCGTGCCAACCAAGGTTGGCACCTTCCAGGGCGGGTCGAGCGTGCCAACCAAGGTTGGCACCTACCAAGGCGGGTCGAGCGTGCCAACCAAGGTTGGCACCCACCAGGGGTGGCGGTTGGCAGCTGCCGAGGGGGTTCAGGCGTCCCGATCCAGCAGTGAGCCCAGCATCTGGTCCTGGCGACGGATCACCGTGGCATTGGCGGCAAAGGCCACGACCTCGGCTTTCGCGGCCAGCAGATCACCCAGCGGCGCGCCGGCATCGGCGCCGATGGACGCCACCGAAGCCTGCACCCCACCCTGCTCGGTGGTAATGCGCTGCAACTGCAGGTGCTGGGCATCCGGGGTCGCCAGGTTGGCCACGTTGTGCGCGGCCACCTGCACGCCCTGCTGGGCCGCACGCATCCCGCTGAGGGCGATTCCCATCACGTTGTCCATGGCGGTCTCCGGGCCGCACGACGCAGCCCTCCGGACCGGTTAACGGCCGGTGGGCCGCAACCTTGAGTCCACATCGGCCCGACAGGCCCGAGTGGTAGCATATCCCTCTGATTTCAGCGCCTTTTGCCAATGCTCAGTTTTTTCCGCCGCAAGAAGCCCCAGGATGCCCCCGCAACGGAGGCGCCCAAGACCCAGCACTACTCGGCTGAAGAGCTGGCGGCGGCATTCCCGTCGGCCGCGCCGGTCGAGGACAAGGAGCCGGCGCCGGTAGCAGTACCGGCCGAGCCTGTACCGGTCGAGCCGCCCCCAGCAACCGCCGTTCCGGTCGCTGTCGAGCCCACCCCGGTTATTCCGGCCCCAGCCGCACCGGTTCCGGCAGCTCCTGCACCGTCGGCTCAGATCGACGTCGCCCCCATCGCGACCCCGGCCATCGAACCGGCCCCCGTACCGCTGCCTGAGCCCACCCCGGCACCGACACCGGCACCGGTCACCGACGACCTGCCTGCCGCCGCCTCGATCGACGCCGTTCCGGCGCCGGCTGGCAAGCCCGGCTGGCGCGAGCGCCTGCGCAACAGCGTCATCGCGCGCAGCTTTGGTGGCCTGTTCTCGCGCAACCCCAAGCTTGACGACGACCTGCTGGACGAGCTGGAAACCGCACTGATCACCGCCGACGTCGGCGTGGGCGCCACCACCGACCTGGTCGAGGGCCTGCGCAAGCGCATGAAATCGCGCGAATTCGCCGACGCCAATGCGCTGCTGGCCGCGCTGCGCGCCGAGCTGATCGCAATCCTGCAGCCGGTGGCCAAGCCGCTGTTGATCGACCGCAACGCCAAGCCCTTCGTGGTGCTCACCGTCGGCGTCAACGGCGTCGGCAAGACCACCACCATCGGCAAGCTGGCCAAGCGCTTCAAGGACGATGGCCACAGCCTGATGCTGGCCGCCGGTGACACCTTCCGCGCCGCTGCCGTGGCCCAGCTGCAGGCCTGGGGCGAGCGCAACGGCGTGGCCGTGGTCGCGCAGGGGCAGAACGCCGATGCCGCTTCGGTGGCATTCGACGCGCTGCAGGCCGGCAAGGCCCGTGGCACCTCGGTGCTGATCGCCGATACCGCGGGCCGCCTGCACACCCAATCCGGCCTGATGAACGAGCTGGGCAAGATCCGCCGCGTGCTCGGCAAGATCGACCCCACCGCCCCGCACGAAGTGCTGATGGTGATCGACGGCACCACTGGCCAGAACGCGCTGTCGCAGCTGCGCCAGTTCAATGCCGCAGTGAACGTGACCGGCCTGGTAGTGACCAAGCTGGACGGCACCGCCAAGGGCGGCGTGGTGTTCGCACTGGCCCGCGAGTTCGGCATTCCGATCCGATTCGCCGGCATCGGCGAGCGCCCGGAAGACCTGCGCGTGTTCGACCCGGAAGCTTTCGTCGACGCCCTGCTGCCCGAAGCGCTGGGCGCCTGATACACCGTGCTGCCACGCATGGCGTGGCTCTACTGCAATCCAGTAGAGCCACCCCACGGGTGGCTGCCTCTCTGGAACACCGATGCCCCGCCAGCCGCACGCCAGCGCCAAGACTGCCCGGGAAGACGGTTTCGTCGCCCGCCTGCTGCACTGGTTCGACGACCACGGCCGCCACGACCTGCCCTGGCAGCACCCGCGCAGTCCCTACCGGGTCTGGCTGTCGGAAATCATGCTGCAGCAAACCCAGGTGGCCACGGTCATCCCGTATTTCCAGCGGTTCCTGCAGCACTTCCCGACCCTGCCCGACCTTGCCGCCGCCAGCAACGACGCGGTGATGGCGCAGTGGGCCGGGCTCGGCTACTACGCCCGCGCACGCAACCTGCATGCCGCTGCGAAGCGCTGCGTGGAACTGCACGACGGCGACCTGCCGCGTGATTTCGATGCATTGCATGCCCTGCCCGGCATCGGCCGCAGCACCGCCGGTGCGATCCTCAGCCAGGCCTGGAACGACCCGTTCGCGATCCTCGATGGCAACGTCAAGCGGGTGCTCAGCCGTTACCACGGCATCGATGGTTTCCCCGGGCTGCCGGCCATCGAGAAGCAGCTGTGGGCGATCGCCGAGGCGCATGTGATGCAGGTGCCGGCCGGGCGCATGGCCGACTACACGCAGGCGCAGATGGACCTGGGCGCGACGGTGTGCAGCCGTGCCAAACCGGCCTGCGTGATCTGCCCGTTGCAGGATGACTGCGTGGCACGGCGCGAAGGCCGCACGGCTGAACTACCCACGCCCAAGCCCAGCAAGACCCTGCCCGAGCGCGAGGCCGTTGCGCTGCTGCTGCGCGACGCCCAGCAGCGTGTGCTGCTGCAGAAGCGGCCGGACACCGGCATCTGGGCGCAGCTGTGGACGCTGCCGCAGGCCGATGCCGGCAGCGTGCTGCAGGACTGGTTCGACGTGCACGTCGACGGCTCGCTGGAAGAGGCCGAAGAGCTGCCGGTGCTGCAGCACACCTTCAGCCACTACAAGCTGCATCTGCAGGTATTGTCGCGGCAGGTACACGGCCTGCACGTGGAAGAACCCACGCTGCGCTGGGTCGCCAGCGACGAACTGCACGCGCTGGGCCTGCCGGCACCGATCCGCAAACTGCTCGACGGCGCAACGATCAAGACGCCGAAACGAAATTCCAAGAAACCCCGCAACCACGAGTGAATGCCATGTCCCGAACCGTCTTCTGCCAGTACGAACAACGCGATGCCGAGGGCCTGGACTTCGTGCCCTACCCCGGCGAACTGGGCCAGCGCATCTTCAACAACATCGGCAAGCAGGCCTGGGCTGCGTGGCTGGCGCACCAGACCATGCTGATCAACGAGAACCGCCTGTCGCCGCGCACGGCGGAGCATCGCGCGTTCCTTGAAGGCGAACTGATCAAGTTCCTGTTCGAGAAGGACGCGGAAAAGCCGGCCGGCTTCACCCCGGAAGCCTGACACACAGGTAGTGCCGGGGGCGGGGCGGGCCCCCGGGCTCAGGGGCGATGCCGGCCCCGGGCCGGGCCAACC
>NZ_JBDJKU010000129.1:0-3722 GCF_039673015.1 Stenotrophomonas sp. TWI1409 | reverse complement strand
GGATGGGGATCGCTCGACTCGTCTGTCGGCTAGTATCCGCAGATGCATGCTTGACGGTCCCTCCACCCTGGCTCCTACATACCGCGTAGGAGCCGGGAGGAACATACAAGCATGGCTCGACTCTACAAAGATGCGTGCCGACCAACGGTCGGCACCCACCGGAAAGAGCAGTGCCGGCCAGCGGCCTGCACTACCCAGCGGTCTTCTAGCCGCGCTTGCGGAACATCGAAATCACTGCCAGTACCAGGAACACAACGAACAGGATCCAGGCGATGTTGCTGGCGGCACCGGCGATGCCGGAGAAGCCGAGCACGGCAGCGATGATGGCGATGACGAAGAAAATAACGGCGTAATGCAGCATGGTGCTCCTCGCAGATGTCCGGGCCGTTGGATGGCGTGGGTCCATCCTCCCGATCTGGCGGTGTGCAACCAGTGATGGCGACCTATGCGGCAGATGAAGCCTTCAGCCTGCGCAGCCCTTCTTCAATGCTGACCTGCGGCACGTAGCCGAAGTCACGGCGCGCCGGCTCCATGCTGTACCAGTGCGGCGTGCACAGCTGCTCGGCCAGGAAGCGGGTCAGCGGCGGCTCGCCACGCAGGCGCAGCAGCGGCCACAGCCGCTCGCAGACCGCACCGATGCGATAAGCGGTCTTGAAGCTGATCGCCTTGTCCACCGTTGGTGCACCCACCGCGGACAGCAGCTTGTTGACCAGCTCGCGCATGGGCAGCGGTTCGCCGTTGGAAATGAAGTAGGCCTTGCCCGCACACGCGGCACCCGGTGCCAACGCTTCGAAGGCGAGGAAATGCGCGAGCGCGGCGTTGTCGATGTAAGTGGTATCCACCTTGTTGTTGCCATCGCCCACCAGACGCAGGCGGCCCTGCCGCGCACGTTCTGCCAGGCGTGGCACCAGTTGCTGATCGCCCGGGCCCCAGATCAGGCGCGGGCGCAGCGCCACCGTCGCCAACGAGGCGTCATTGGCCGCCAGCACGCGCTGTTCGGCGATCGCCTTGGTCGCCGCATACGGTGCCTGGAAGTCCTCGCCGTACGGCACCTCATCAGCCCCCAGGCCTTCCACCGGGTGGGTCGCGCGGTGGGTCACGCTGGGCGTGGAGGTGTAGACCAGCCGGCTGATGCCGTGCGCGCGGCAGGCGGCGATCACGTTGTCGGTGCCGACCACGTTGGCCTGGTGGTAGCTGTCATAGCTGCCCCAGGCGCCGGCCTTGGCGCCGTTGTGAAATACCGCATCGACGCCGGCCACCGCGTGCAGCACCGCCTGCGCATCGGCCAGATCGCCGCGGATCTGGCCCACGCCCATGGCCTGCAGTTCCGGGTAGTGGCTGCGGTTGAACGCCAGCACCTGGTGGCCACGTTCGACCAGCCCACGGCACAGCGCCTGGCCAAGGAAACCACCACCACCGGTGACCAGGATCTTCATGCGCGCTTCTCCAGTTCGGCGCTGGCCCAGACGGCGAGCTTCTCGCGGCCGATCTTGGCGTTGTGACGGATATCGACGGGGAACGCCGGATGCACCAGGAAGTGCTGCAGGCCGGCCTCCGGTGCGCGGGCTGCGGCGTGCGCACGCAGCGCCTCCTGCAGCGCCGGGCTGTCTGACTGGCCACGCTGCAGCTCCACGCACAGCACCGGCACCTGTGCTCCCGCCGGACCAACACCGACCAGCGCCGTGCGCGCCACCCCGGGCACGGTATTGAACACCGGCTCCACCTGTTCGGTGTACAGCGGCCCCCGTGCGGTTTCCACGCGATGGGTCTTGCGGCCGCAGAACCACAGGCGGCCCTGCGCATCGAAGTAGCCCACGTCACCCATGCGGTGCACCACGCGCGTGCTGCCATCGGCCAGGGTCTCGCGGATCTTCGCCGCCGCGGTGGCCTGCGGGCGGTTGAAGTAACTGTCGGTAGCGGTCGGTCCGGCCACGGTGATCTCGCCCACCTCGCCGGTGGCCAGCACGCGCGCCTGCGACCAGTCGGCCAACGGTCCGTCATCGATGCCGATGATGCGCACCTCATTCGGTTCAACCACGCTGCCCACGCAGGTACCGGCACCGGCCTCGGTGGCGGCACGGGTGCGCTCCAGCTCGCGGCCTTCCACCACCGCCACCGGCAGGCACTCGGTGGCGCCGTACGGGGTCCAGAACTGCGCATCGGCCGGCAACAGGCTGCGGATGGTGGCGACCACATCCGGCGGCACCGGCGCACCGGCCGAGGTCACCCGGGTCACCGTCGGCAACGGCCGGCCGTGACGGGCCAGCACCCGCATCAGCGCAGGCGAGCCAAACAGCTGGGTCACGCCGAAGCGCTGGATGGCGTCATGCAGGCGTGCCGGGTCGGCCTGTGCCGGCCGGGTCGGGTCCATGTCCGGGATCACCGAGGTCAGGCCCAGCGCCGGGTCGAACAAGGCAAACGGCGGGAAGGTCGGCAGGTCCACCCCGCCCGCTTCCATGCCAAAGGCACTGCCCAGCAGCTGGATCTGGCCGACGAAATGACGGTGGCGGTAGACCACGCCCTTGGGCACGCCGGTGGAGCCGCTGGTGAACAGGATCGCGGCCATGTCCTCGCCATCGGTGGCGGCCAGCATCGCCCCCCCGTTGGCACCGGCGCGCTCCAGCGCGGCCAGCGTGGTCCCGCCCCAGCCGAGGCGGCGGCCGACGGTGACCAGGCGGGTCGCCGAGCGCGCCCAGCGCAGCGCCAACCGCGCCACGTGTGCCAGCGGAATGCCAATGAAAGCCTCCGGCTGCGCCTCATCCAGGCACTGCTTCAGCGCGCGTTTGTCGATGCCCGGGTCGACCAGCACCGGCACCGCACCCAGTTTGAACAGGGCAAACATCAACAGGAAGAACTCCGGCGACGGCCGCACCATCACCACCGTGCGCACCCCGCGACCGATCCCGTAGCCTGCCAGGCCAGCCGCCATGGCGTCGCTGCGGGCGTCCAGCTGGCGGTAATCCAGGGTCACGTCGTAGGCGGCCATGCCGTTGCCGGCGCCACGGCGGCCCGGGCAGCGGATGGCGATCTGGTCGGGCCGTTCACGCGCCAGTTCAGGCAAGCGGGCGGCAATATTGCAGGGTCGGTTCATCCGTTCATTGTCGCCGCTTACGGAATTTCTTGCGCGGCGGCCCACTTCGTGGAAAATCCGCACCCTCGTTCCTGATTCCGACTGCCGCCCGAGGCGGCTTGCCCATGCAACATCCCTGCATGACCTGCGGCGCCTGCTGCACCCAATACCGCGTGGCCTTCCACTGGATGGAATCGGACGAGGTCACCCCCGGCGGCGTACCGCACCAGCTGACCGAGGTGCTGGACCCGCATCGCCTGTGCATGCGCGGCACCCACTCCAAGCCGGTACGCTGCGTGGCGCTGGATGCGCAGATCGGCGTGTATTCACGCTGCACCATCCACCCCAACCGGCCCAGCGTGTGCCGTGAGGTGGATGCATCGTGGGAGTACGGCAAGGCCAGCCCGCAGTGCGACAAGGCGCGCATTGCCTATGGCCTGGATCCGTTGACCCTGGCCGACTGGCGCTGGCGCGACGAAGCGGGCAACGACGACGACCACCCGGACGACAACGGCAACAGCCCGTCACCGCAGGCGCCGATCGCGGCGTAGTGGTAGTGCCGGCCGCTGGCCGGCAACCTCATGAACCCATCGGGTGTGCGGCCCCACAGTGGGCACCGAAACAAGTAAACGAGCCGGGGGGGGGGGCACCG
>NZ_JBDJKU010000128.1:0-4171 GCF_039673015.1 Stenotrophomonas sp. TWI1409 | reverse complement strand
GGGGCGCGCGCCGTTTTGCTCGGGGGGCGGGCCCGGGGCCCGCCACACCCCTGCGCTGCCGGGTTTGGCCCGCCCGCGGCCCGGCAACCTCAGCGCACGTAGTCGCTCTGCGCCATCGCGTCGGCCAGGTAATCCACGAACGAGCTGATCCGCGACGACACGGCGGTGTTGCGGTAATACACCGCATGGATCGGCTGGTACACATCCAGCGTCTGCCCCGCCAGCACCTGCACCAGGGTGCTGGCGCTGCGGTCGCGATCGGTGACGAAGTCGGACAGGCAGGTGATGCCCACACCTTCCACCGCCAGCCGGCGCAACGTCTCGCCACTGGACACGGCGATATCCGGCCGCACCAGCAGCAGCCCATCCGACTCTCCGGGCAGCGGCCAACGGTTGAGTGATTCCGGCTCGTTGAAGCTGAGCAGCGTGTGCTGGCCCAGTGCGGCGACGCTGGCCGGTTCGCCGTGCCTGGCCAGGTAGGCCGGGCTGGCCACCAGCCGCAGCTGGCAGCGGCCCAGCAGCCGCGCATGCAGGGTGGAGTCGGCCAGCGGGCCGATCCGGATCGCCAGATCGGTGCGCCGTTCGAGCAGGTCGATGTAGCGGTCGGAGCTGTTCAGTTCCAGCTGCACTTCCGGGTAACGCGCGCGATAGCCGGCCACCAGCGGCGCGATCACGTGCAGCACGAACGGCATCGCCGCATCCACGCGCAGGCGCCCCGCCGGGCGTTCGCGGCGCGCCGCCATCTGTTCCTCGGCCGATTCCACCGCATCGATGATCGCGCGCGCATGGCGCAGGAACGCCTCGCCCTCGGCAGTCAGGTGCAGGCGGCGGGTGGTGCGGGTCAGCAGGGTGATCCCCAGCTTGTCCTCCAGCCGCCCCAGCGCGCGGCTCACACCCGAGGGCGTCTGCCCCAGCTGCTCGGCGGCAGCACTGATCGAACCGCTGTCGATCACCGAAAGGAACGCCTGCATTTCATCGAGAGTGGTCTTCATGTCCCTATTATTGACTGCACGGCAATAGTGATTGGCGTGAAGACCGGTTTTTCGGCAAAGGTCGGCGGCGCAGACTGCGCAGCCTCTTCCTCCTGCTGGACCCTGTCATGACCCGTGGCATTCCCCTCGCCCTGCTGGCGTTGACCCTCGGTGCCTTCGCCATCGGCACCACCGAATTCGTCATCGTCGGCCTGATCCCGACCATCGCCGGAGACCTGCAGGTCAGCCTGCCCTCGGCCGGCCTGCTGGTCTCGCTGTACGCGCTGGGCGTGGCCATCGGCGCGCCGGTGCTGACTGCGCTGACCGGACGCGTACCGCGCAAGCAACTGCTGGTGGCGCTGATGGTGTTGTTCACGCTCGGCAATGTCGTCGCCTGGATGGCACCCGGGTATACCTCGCTGATCATCGCCCGCATCCTGACCGGCCTGGCGCACGGCGTGTTCTTCTCGATCGGCGCGATCATCGCCACCGCCGTGGTACCGAAGGAGAAGGCAGCCAGCGCGATCGCCATCATGT
This sequence comes from Stenotrophomonas sp. TWI1409, assembly GCF_039673015.1. Classification (NCBI taxonomy): domain Bacteria; kingdom Pseudomonadati; phylum Pseudomonadota; class Gammaproteobacteria; order Lysobacterales; family Lysobacteraceae; genus Stenotrophomonas; species Stenotrophomonas sp. TWI1409. The sequence continues at coordinate 2,663 of NZ_JBDJKU010000128.1, read as the reverse complement.
TCACCGGCCTGACCGTGGCACTGGTGACCGGCGTGCCGCTGGGCACCTTCATCGGCCAGCATCTGGGCTGGCGCGCGACCTTCCTGGCGGTGGCCGGCCTCGGCGTGGTCGCCCTGATCGGCGCGCTGCTGTTCGTACCGCGCACCCTGCCGCAGAGTCCGCCGGCCAGCCTCCGCCAGCAGCTGGCCGTGCTCGGCCAGCCACGCCTGCTGCTGGTCTATGCGATGACCGCGCTGGGCTACGGTGGCACCTTCCTGGCCTTCACCTATCTGGCGCCGATCCTGCAGGACGTCACCGGCCTTCCGGCCAACGCCGTCAGCCTGGTGCTGCTGGTGTACGGCGTGTCAGTGGCGATCGGCAACCTGTGGGGCGGGCGCATGGCCGACCGCATGGGCCCGGTGCCCGCACTGAAGCGCATCTTCGGACTGCTGGCATTAGTGCTGTTCGTGCTCACGTTCACTGCCTACAACACCTGGTTGATGCTGCTGACGGTGCTGGCGCTGGGTGCGGTAGCGTTCGGCAACGTGCCCGGCCTTCAGGTCTACGTGGTCAAGCAGGCGCAGCGCTATGCACCGCAGGCCACCGACGTGGCCTCGGGCCTGAACATCGCCGCGTTCAACGTCGGCATCGCCCTGGGCGCCTCGCTGGGCGGCCTGGTGGTGGAGCACATCGGCCTGATGCATACGCCCTGGCTGGGCGCGCTGGTGGTCGTGCTGGCCTACGCGCTGACCGTGCTCAGTGGCCGCCTCGACCGCCGCGATGGCGTCGACCACCGCGCCGACGGCATTGCCGCCACCGCGCATTGATCCATGCAATGCACCGTTGCCGGCATGCATACGGTGCCTGTCCTACCCTCTTCCCTCTGCTACTCCCTTCCCCCGTTGGAGCTTCCCATGACTGTCCCCGCTTTCGGTCTCGGCACCTTCCGCCTCAAAGACCAGACCGTGATCGACTCGGTGCGCAATGCGCTGGAGGTCGGCTACCGCGCCATCGATACCGCGCAGATCTACGGCAATGAAGCCGAAGTCGGCCAGGCCATCGCCGAGTCGGGCGTGCCGCGTGATGATCTGTACTTGACCACCAAGGTGTGGATCACCGAGTTCAAGCGCGATGCGCTGCTGGCCAGCCTGCGTACCAGCCTCGAGAAGATGCGCACCGACCGCGTCGACCTGGCGCTGATCCACTGGCCGTCACCGAATGACAAGGTCGACGTGCCGATGGAGGAATACCTGCCGGCACTGGCCGAGGCCAAGGCGCAGGGGCTGACCCGCGAGATCGGCATCTCCAACTTCACCATCGCGCAGACCCGCAAGGCGATCGAGATCCTCGGCGCCGAAGCCATCGCCACCAACCAGATCGAGATCCACCCGTACCTGCAGAACCGCCTGCTGGTGAAGTTCCTGCAGGACAACGGCATCCACATCACCGCCTACATGAGTCTGGCTTATGGCGAAGTGCTGAAGGACCCGGTGATCCAGGCCATTGCCGGCCGTCACCAGGCTACGCCGGCGCAGGTTGCGCTGGCGTGGGCGCTGCAGCAGGGCTTCTCGGTCATTCCGTCGTCGACCAAGCGCGAAAACCTGGCAGCCAACCTGGAAGCAGCGGCCGTACGCCTGACCGACGAAGACATGGCGCAGATCGCCAAGCTGGATCGCGGCCATCGCCTCGCGAATCCGGAAGGGATTGCCCCGGCCTGGGATTGATCCCAACTGGGGTTACGTATCGGAATCGTAGGTGCCGACCATGGTCGGCACTGGCCTCTGGTCAGTCGATGACACATCGTGCCGACCAGGGTCGGCACCTACCCAAGGCAGCGCTATCCCTCGCCTTGCAGCAACCACCCACGCATGGCCGCACTGACCTCGTCCGGCTTTTCCATCGGTGCCAGGTGCCCGCAATCGGGCACCACCACCAGCTGCGAGTGCGGCACCAGGGCGTGCATCTCCTCGCTCACCGCCAGCGGCGTGATGCGGTCGTTCGCACCGCAGACGATCAGCAGCGGATCGCGGTAGCCGGCCAGCACGTCATGGCCGTCGCGGCGCTCCAGCGCGCTCTGGCGCAGGAACACTTCGGCGCCCAACCGCCCGGTCATGTCGCGCACACGCTGCACCAGCACGTAGTCGTCCAGCCGCGAGGCATCGATGTAGCTGCGCATCAACGCGTCACCGAAGCCGTGGAATTTTCCCGGCAAGCGCACGCTGGCACGTTGGCTGCGGCGCTGCTCGGCACGTTCCGGCGAATCGGCATGGATCGAGGTATCGATCAGCGCCAGCTGCAGCACACGTTCCGGCGCGATGCGCAGGATCTGCTGGGCGACGAAGCCGCCCAGCGAGAAACCTGCCAGCGCAAAGCGCTCCGGCGCCTGAGCCAGCACGTCTTCGGCCACGCCCTGCAGGGTTTCACCGCGGGTCTGGTCGCCCACCGTGCAATCGGCGATGTCGGCCAGGTCAGCCAGCTGTGAGCGCCACAGCTCGGCATCGTTGAGCAGGCCGGGCAGTAGCAACAGGGGGATACGGTTGGTCATGGGGGTATTGTCGCGCCATCACGGTGACGGAGCCATGCCGCAACGGGCGGCTGCGTTGTAGAGTCGGGGCGAGCACGGCAGAGGCACCCCCCCCCCACAAAAGCGGGGGGAAAACAACAGAAAAACCCACCACCACCCC
>NZ_JBDJKU010000127.1:0-4239 GCF_039673015.1 Stenotrophomonas sp. TWI1409 | reverse complement strand
CAACTGCAGAGATCCCGAGGTTGCCGGCCCGCGGCCGGCACTACCGAATCCTGATTTCATCCAATGAAAAGCCCCCGGTTCGGCCGTCCCGCGATCTGTAGGGGGGCGTAGTTAGGGGGCTGGATGAATCGATTGTGTTGTCGTGGGCAGGAGCGCGCAAGCGGCATAAGCGACGTGCGCGGTAGCGCCGGGCCATGCCCGGCGGTCACGCCTCAGGCGATCGAAATCCCCGCCTTGCCCAGCGCTTCACGCACCATCGCGTCGTTGGCGTCGGTCACCGGCTTGGTCAGCTCCCACAGGAATTTCACCCGGAAGCCGGACTTCGCCGCGTCCTGCGCGCTCCACAGCACGCAGTAGTCGCGGGCCAGGCCGCACACGTGCACTTCGCGGATGCGGCGTTCGTGCAGCCAGCCGGCCAGGCCGGTGGCCGGGCGCTCGCCATCGGGGCCATGGTTCTCGCGGAAGGCGCTGTATGAATCCACCTGTTGGCGGGTGCCCTTGCGCAGAATCAGGTCGGCCACGGTCCAGTCCACGCCCGGATGCAGCGCGGCACCGGCGCTGCCCTGCACGCAGTGGTCCGGCCACAGGGTCTGCGGCTGCGCGTGCAGCAGGATGGTCTCGAAGGGGCGTTGGCCGGGGTGCTGGCTGGCGAACGAGGCATGGTCGGCCGGGTGCCAGTCCTGTGTTGCCACCACGGTGCGGTAGCGGCGCTGTGCCAGCAGATCGGCGATCGGTGCCACCAGCGCATCGCCTTGGTCGCAGGCCAGCGCGCCACCGGGCATGAAGTCCGGCTGCAGGTCGATCACCAGCAGGGCGACATCGGCGGGCAGGGCGGTCATGGCAGTTCCGGTACAGCAGAAGGGGCGACCAGCGTGGCCGCCCCATGCCCACACGTCAATCGCCCTGCGGCGTCTCAGCGTCCTGCCCGTAGTACAGCAGGCCGATCTTGATCCGTTCGCGGCCATTCTCGCGGCGGTGACGGTTGGCATCGCGCAGCGAGTACACGCAGCCGCAGTATTCCTGCTGGTAGAACTGCTCGCGCTTGCTGATCTCGATCATGCGGCTGGCACCGCCGCCCTTGCGCCAGTTGTAGTCCCAGTACTGCAGGCCTTCATAGCGCGACGCGGCACGGATGCCGCAGTCGTTGATCTGCGCCATGTTCTTCCAGCGCGAGATGCCCAGCGACGAACTGATGGTGTCGTAGCCGTGCTCGTGCGCATACAGCGCGGTGCGCTCGAAACGCATGTCGAAGCACATCGTGCAGCGGATACCACGCTCGGGCTCGTTCTCCATGCCGCGTGCACGGCTGAACCAGTTGTCCGTGTCGTAATCGCAGTCGATGAAGGGAATGTTGTGCTGTTCGGCGAAGCGGATATTCTCCTGCTTGCGCAGCTCGTACTCCTTCACCGGGTGGATGTTGGGGTTGTAGAAGAAGATCGCGTAGTCGATCCCGGAGGCGGTGATCGCCTCCATTACTTCGCCGGAACAGGGCGCGCAGCACGAATGCAGCAGCAGGCGCTTGCCGTCGGCGGGCAGGGTCAGGGTGGGGCGTTGGAGCTCGGTCATCGTCAGGTACCGCATGGACCGCCGGCAACGGCGGTGGCCCATGCATCAGCGCGTGGGTGAACAGGGCTGGCCGGATACCGTGAACAGGACGCGCGCGGCCGCATCGCCTGCACGCGCAGGACAACGACGGCCCCGGCAACCTCCCCGCGGAGATTCCAGGTCGAGTCAGGGGACGGTCGTGTCCCCCGGCCGGGGCCGGTATTCGGGCTGATGGACACGGGCCGCAGCCCACCTACTACCCGCCGCTTCCCAGGCGTGAGCCCAGTGCTGTTGGCAGGATTCGTTTCCATTCACCGCTGCGGGGCAGCTCCGGAATGGGCGCGCGAGGCGCCTTCACCGGATTCCCGTTTAAATCCCTGCCGCCATCAAGGCCACGGCAGGGATACCTTCGGCGTGCCAACGGTGGACGCGTCGAGGCCAATGGTCAAGGGCCAATGAAAGCGCAGGGCTGTGGCTCGCTTCTCAGGCTGTGAGAGCGCCTCTTGCCATACTGGGCACCGACAGACGGGAGGTGGCTCGTGGCGGCGAAGTACTGCGATCTGGTCATGAAAGGCGGCATCACCAGCGGCATCGTGTACCCCAATGCGGTACTGGCGCTGGCGCGCGAGTATCGCTTCAAGAGCATCGGCGGCACCTCGGCCGGCGCCATCGCTGCAGCCGTAGCGGCCGCGGCGGCATGCGGTGATCGCCGCCAGCAGGCCGGCGAGCACCTGCCCGGCGATGCCGGCTACGGCGGGCTGTCGGCGGTGTCGGCGCAGCTGTCGCGGCGCGGCTTCATCTACAGCCTGTTCCAGCCGGCACGGGGGGCGCGCGCCGCCTACCGGTTGCTGGTGGTGCTGACCGGCAATGCCCGCCTGCCACACAAGCTGCTGTGCCTGGCCATCGCGGTGTTCGAGATTGCGCCACTGGAGGTGCTGGTGTCGCTGGCGCTGCTGCTCGGCCTGGGCTGGTGGGGCGGCGATTGGAGCGGCGTGGCCGCCACGCTGCTGCCATCACTGCTGTGCGCGTACGGTGCCGGCGTGGCCGGTGCCGCGCTGCGGGTAGCGCGGGTGGCGCGCCGTAACCTGCTGGGCCTGTGCAGCGGCCTCGGCCGCGATGCACGCACGCCGGCGTTGACCGAGTGGCTGCATGAATGCCTGCAGCAGCTGTCCGGCAAGCCGCTGGATGCACCGCTCACCTTCGCCGACCTGCACGATGCGCCGCGCTATGCCGGCGAGCCGGACAGCCCGCATGCGATCAGCCTGCAGATGATCACCACCTGTGTGTCGCACAACGAGCCGCGCACGCTGCCGCTGGGCGGCGCGCAGTTCTGGTTCCTGCGCGAGGAGTTCGAGCAGCTGTTTCCGGCCAGCGTGGTGCAGTGGCTGGTGACGCAGGCCGGCCCGCCACTGGAGGTGGATGGGCGCCGGTACTACCACCTGCCGCAGGGCCCGAAGCTGCCGGTGCTGGTGGCCACGCGCATGAGCCTGAGCTTCCCGCTGCTGATCAGCGCGGTGCCGTTGCATGAGCCCTCACGCCGCGAGCGTCGCTGTGAACCGACCGCACCTGCGGCCGACCAGGAGCACAACGTCGCCGACAGCATGGAAGGGCTGACCAGTGCCGGGCAGACCTGCGGACCGGTGATCACCGCGTTCCGCATCTGCTGGTTCTCCGATGGTGGCATCAGCAGCAACTTCCCGATCCACCTGTTCGATGCCGCGTTGCCGCGCTGGCCGACCTTCGCCATCAATCTGGTCTACCCGCAGCACGCCGAAGACGTGAGCCACGGCAGCAGTGGCCGACAGGCGCTGGAACATGCTGTGTTCCTGCCCACCGAGAACCGCCACGGTTGGCAGCGTACCTACCAGTCGATCGCCACGCCGTTGGCGGCCGCCGAGCTGGGCCGCTTCCTGTTCGCGGTGGTGGCGACCATGCAGAACTGGCGCGACCTGCTGCAGGCGCGTGCCCCGGGCTACCGCGACCGCATCGTGCATGTGAGCCTGCAGGGCGACGAGGGCGGCATGAACCTGGACATGCCGCAGGACGTGCTGACCCGCATCGCCGACAAGGGCAGCCTGGCCGGTGCGCGCTTCTGTTCGTTCTCGTTCGAGAACCACTATTGGATCCGCTGGCGCAACCTGGCCTCGGCCTACCAGCGCTACACGCTGGAAGTGGCGCGCACCGACGACCCGGCGCAGCAGGTACTGGCCTACCGCGCGGCGTACTCGATGGTTGCCAGTGGCCAGCCGACGCCACCGTCGTACAAGCTGGGCTCGGAAGACAAGCGGCTGGCATCGCAGCAGTTGTGGGGGCTGATGGTCGAGCAGGGACGTACCTGGGAGGACCTCGGCCCGGACCTCACCGACGGCGCACCGCGCCCGCTGCCGCAGATGAAGGTGACGCCGATCTACTGACCCGGTAGTAGATCCACGCCATGCGTGGATGGAACCCCATCGAAATCGAATATTTCGAACATTCATCGAAGAGCATCCCTGCACGACGTGGATCCACCGTGTCGACCAAGGTCGACACCTACCCACAGCAGCAAAGGATGCCGTTTCGACAGCTCGCGGAGACCTGTCGAAGGCGGGTGGGTCCGGTTGCGGGGGCGTGAGCCGCATGGGCCCGAGGCATGCCTCGGGCGGGTTGGGCAGGACGCCCAACCCCGGTCTTGCCGTGTGCGCAGGACAGCGC
>NZ_JBDJKU010000126.1:0-5247 GCF_039673015.1 Stenotrophomonas sp. TWI1409 | reverse complement strand
CCTCGGGATCTCTGCAGTTGCCGGCCAGCGGCCGGCACTACCGGATAGCACCCGTGGTAGCGCCGGGCCATGCCCGGCGGACGCGGGATGGGCGATTACCGGAACACGACCGTACGGTGCCCGCTGAGCAGGATGCGGTGTTCCACATGGCGGCGCACGGCGCGCGCCAGCACCAGCGATTCGGTATCGCTGCCCAGCCGCACCAGCTCGCGCGGCGCCATCGCGTGGTCCACGCGGGCCACGTCCTGTTCGATGATCGGGCCTTCGTCCAGATCCTCGGTGACGTAGTGCGCGGTGGCGCCGATGATCTTGACCCCGCGCGCGTGTGCCTGGTGGTACGGCTGCGCGCCCTTGAAGCTGGGCAGGAAGCTGTGGTGGATGTTGATCGCACGGCCGGCCAGCGCGCGGCACAGCGTGGGTGACAGGATCTGCATGTAGCGCGCCAGCACCACCAGATCGATGCGTTCGCGCTCGACCAGGTCGATGATCTGCTGCTCCTGCACCGCGCGCGTATCAGCGGTCACCGGCAGGTGGTGGAACGGCACCTGGTAGGACGCCGCCAGCGGCGCGAAGTCGGCGTGGTTGGACGCTACTGCGGCAATGTCCACCTTCAGCTGGCCGCTGTGGGCACGGAACAGCAGGTCGTTGAGGCAGTGCCCCTGCTTGCTGACCAGCACCAGCAGGCGTGCACGGCGGCGGCCATCATGCAGCTGCCAGTCCATGCCGAAGCCGGCGGCGAGCGTGGCCATGGCGGCGTGCACGGTCTCCAGCGGCAGGCCAGCATCGCGATCGAAATGCACGCGCAGGAAGAAGCGGCCGCTCTCCTCGTCGCCGAACTGCTGGGCGTCGAGAATGTTGCAGCCGTGGTCGAACAGCAGGCCGGATACGCGGTAGACGATGCCGGTACGGTCGGGGCAGGACAGGGTGAGGATGGAATCGGGGCGCATCGCCCGAGTGTAGGGCAGCAGCCTGTCCTCGGGATCGATGGTCACCGATGCAACCGACCTGCTTGGTTCAGTCCCAAGCGATACTTGGGTTTCTCCATGGCAAGCTGGTCGGTCATGAACCTGTTGCAACTGATCCGCAGCTTCACCCGCACCGCAGAGACCGGCAGCATTGCCGCAGCGGCCCGCATCCTTGGCATCAGCGCCACCGCAGTCGGCCAGAACATCAACCGGCTGGAGGCGCATCTGGGCGTACGGTTGCTGAACCGAAGTACGCGCCAGCTGGCCCTCAGCGAGGCCGGCGCGTTGTACCTGGCGCAGGTGCGCCACATCGAAGCCGACCTGGCGCGCGCGCAGGCGATGGTCACCTCCGGTGACATCGAACCGGCAGGACCGCTGCGCATCGCCAGCAGCAGCGCGTTCGGTCGCCACGTGCTTGCGCCGTTGCTGCCTTCGCTGCAGCAGCGCTACCCGCAACTGCAGCTGGAGCTGCGGCTGACCGATCGCGCCGTGCAGCACGGCCCGGAAGCGGTGGATGCCAGCATCCGCATCGGTGCACAGCTGGAGGACGGGGTCGTCGCACGGCAGCTGGCGCGCGTGCCGTTCGTGTTCTGCGCCTCGCCGGCCTACCTGAAGGCACACGGCACCCCGCAGCAACCCTCCGAGCTGAGCGGCCATCGCGGGCTGCTGCACCGCTTTCCCACCGACGGCCGGCCGCTGCGCTGGGGACTGCTGAAGGATGGCCAGCGCGTGGACGCCGCACTGCCGCCGAGCATGGTCTGCGATGACATCGATGCGCTGGCGACGCTGGCCGCAGCCGGTGCCGGCATCACCCGGCTGGCCGCATTCGTGGCAGAGCCGTACCTGCGCGATGGCCGCCTGCAGGCAGTGTTCGGCGCCGACACTGCATGGCGCCCGGAGCCGATGGAGGTCTATTTCTGCGTCAGCGACCGCCGCGATTTCACTGCCAAGATCCGCGCGCTGTTCGAGCACCTGCAGGCCGGCATGGCGCCGGCCTGGCGGGTGTGAGCCTCAGCGCGTCTTGAACACGCCGCGCGCATCACGCGGCTCGCAGCGCAGGTACTGCGGTGCCGGCTCCACGCTGTCACGCAGCGCGGCGGCGGCATGCCACGGCCAGCGCGGGTCGTAGAGGATGCCGCGCGCCAGGGCTACCGCATCGGCGTGGCGATGGCGCAGGATCGATTCGGCCTGCTCCGGCTCGGTGATCATGCCCACGGCGATGACCGGCATGCGCACCTTGGCCTTGATCGCCGCCGCGAACGGCACCTGATAGCCCGGGCCGACGGTGATCTTCTGGCGCTCGTCCAGGCCACCGCTGGAGACATGCAGGAAGTTGCAGCCGCGCGCGTCCATCACCTGCGCCAGCGCTTCGCTCTGCACCAGATCCCAGCCGCCATCGACCCAGTCGCTGGCGGAGATGCGCACGCCCACCGCGACCTTGTCGGACACTGCCGCACGCACAGCATCGAAAACCTCCACCAGCAGGCGCAGGCGGTTCGGCAGCGAGCCACCGTAGCCATCGGTGCGGCGGTTGCTCAGCGGCGACAGGAACTGGTGCAGCAGATAACCGTGCGCGGCATGCAGCTCGATCAGCTCGAAGCCCAGGCGCTCGGCGCGCACCGCACTGGCGGCGAAGGCGGCGATGACCTCGGCGATGCCGGCCTCGTCCAGTTCCTGCGGTGCCGGATCGGCGGCATGGAACGGCAGCGGCGACGGCGCCACGGTGGCCCAGCCACGCGCATCATCAGCCGGCAACTGGCCACCACCGTCCCACGGACGCCTCACCGAGGCCTTGCGGCCGGCATGGCCCAGCTGGACGCCCAGCGGCATCGGCGACCAGCGGCGGACGCTGGCCAGCACCTGCGCCAGTGCGGCCTCGGTGCCGTCATCCCACAGGCCCAGGTCGGCCCAGCTGATGCGGCCGCGCGGTTCGACCGCGGTGGCTTCCAGGATCAGCAGGCCGGCACCGGACTGCGCCAGGTTGCCCAGATGCATGGCGTGCCAGTCGCTGGCGCGGCCATCTTCGGCGGAGTACTGGCACATCGGCGCGATGACGATGCGGTTGGACAGGGTCAGGGGGCCGAACGAGATCGGCGAAAACAGCTGGCTCAAGACGGTGATGAACGACGTAGGGGGTGCGTATTGCACCGCCGCACGGCCTGCGAATCAACCGTCTGGATGGATCGCTGTTTCGCGGTGGGCGTGCAGCCGAGCGTGTGCTCGGCTCAGGACGAAGCCCACGCGGCCAGCGCCTCGGCGCAGTCCCGTTCATCCTTGAACTGCAGCAGGTCGTCGGCGCGGGTGCGGCCACGGTTCAACGCGGCTACCGGCAGCCCCGCCTTGGCTGCGGCCTGCACGAAGCGGAAGCCGGAATAGACCATCAGCGATGAACCCACCACCAGCACGGCGTCGGCCTGCTGCAGGTGCTCCTGCACCGCCTGCACGCGCTCCCGCGGCACGTTTTCGCCGAAGAACACCACATCCGGCTTCAACAGGCCGCCGCAATGCGGGCACTCGGGCACCACGAACGCGGAGAAATCGGTCTCCAGATCGGCATCACCATCGGGCGCGATGCCTGCCTCCAGCGCGTCCCAGCCGGGATTGGCGTCCAGCAGGCGCTGCTGGAAGCCTTCACGATCGCTGCGACGCTCACAGCCCATGCAGCGCACAAGGTCCAGGCGGCCATGCAGGTCGATCACGTTGTGGCTGCCGGCGCGCTGGTGCAGGCCGTCCACGTTCTGGGTCAGCAGCACCTGCAGCGTGCCGCGGCGTTCCAGCGCGGCCAGGGCCTGGTGGGTGCCGTTGGGCCGGGCCAGGCCGAAGCGCGGCCAGCCGAGCAGGCTGCGCGCCCAGTAGCGCTGGCGGGTGGCCGCCTCGCCCATGAAGGCCTGGTAGGTCACCGGCGGCGTGCGTTTCCACTGGCCGTCGGCATCCCGGTAATCGGGAATGCCCGAGGCGGTGCTGCAGCCGGCGCCGGTCAGCACGAACAGGCGCTGGGCACGGTCGATGAAGTCGGTCAGTGGCAGGGTCATGGCTGCCAGATGGGGGCGCGGCCGCGCCCCCGCAAGCGCCGGTCCATTGGCCGGGTCAGGCCGCCGGCAGCGGCGGCACCGCGATCGGGTGGCCTTCCTCGTCCAGCGCGATCATCACGAAGTGGCCGCGGGTGCACAGCTTGCGCTCCCCGCTGTGCAGGTCTTCGGCGACCAGTTCCACCTCCACCTTCATCGAGCTGCGGCCGACTTCGACGATGCGGCCGATGGTTTCCACCATCTGGCCGATGCGGATCGGCAGCTTGAAGTCGACCTGGTCGCTGCGCGCGGTCACCACGGTGCGGCGCGAGTAACGGGCGGCGGCCAGGAATGCGGCCTTGTCCATCCACGCCAGCGCCTGGCCACCGAACAGGGTGCCAAGGTGGTTGGTGTGGTTGGGAAAGACGATTTCGGCCATGCGCACTTCGGTGGGCGGCACGGTCTCGGGGATGGGGGTCATGGGGGGCTTCGGTGTGGGGTGCTGCGAATTCTAAGCGACCGGCGTGATGGCCATCGGAATGCACGTGCAACGGTCACCCGGCAGCGGTGCCTGCGCAGGCCGCGCCTGCGGCAGGCGTTAAACTGCGCCACGCCCACTGCCAGGACCGCCCATGCCCGCCACTTCCGACCTGCTGGCCTTCGCGCTTGTTTCACTGGCCATGGTGCTTACGCCCGGGCCGAACATGATCTACCTGATCTCACGCTCGATCTGCCAGGGGCCGATGGCAGGCCTGATCTCGCTGGGCGGGGTGGCGCTGGGCTTCGTGTTCTACATGCTGTGTGCGGCACTGGGCATCACCGCCCTGCTGATGACCGTGCCGTTCGCCTACGACGCGCTGCGCATCGGCGGCGCGCTGTACCTGCTGTACCTGGCCTGGCAGGCGCTCAAGCCCGGTGGCCGTTCGCCGTTCGCGGTGCGTGACCTGCCGCAGGACAGCCCGCGCAAGCTGTTCACGATGGGGTTCCTGACCAATCTGTTGAACCCGAAAGTGGCGGTGATGTACCTGTCGCTGCTGCCGCAGTTCCTGCACCCGGACAGCGAAGGCAGTGTGCTGATGCAGTCGATCGTGCTGGGCTCCACCCAGATCGCGGTGAGTGTGACCGTGAACGGCATGATTGCGCTGACCGCTGGCAGCATCGCCGGTTTCCTGGCCGCGCGCCCGACCTGGCAGGTGGTGCAGCGCTGGCTGATGGGCACGGTGCTGGCCGGGCTGGCGGTACGCATGGCGGTGGAAGGGCGGCGCTGATTGTAG
>NZ_JBDJKU010000125.1:0-5309 GCF_039673015.1 Stenotrophomonas sp. TWI1409 | reverse complement strand
TTGGCACTGACTGCTCTGGTAGTTGCCAACCTTGGTTGGCATTGACTGCTCTGGTAGTTGCCAACCTTGGTTGGCATTGACTGCTCTGGTAGTTGCCAACCTTGGTTGGCACTGGCCTACCTGAAACCAAGCCATTCCCCGATGTTCACTGGAAGCAGGCCCATCCATGCTTGCTCCATGCAGAACACACGTCTCCTGCTCGGTCGTCGCTCCAGCGTCGGCCTCAGCTATATCCTCACCACAGTCGTCCATGACCGCGCACCGCTCTTCACCAACGCCGCAGTGGCCGCCTTGGCAGTGCGCGAATTCCAGCGACTTGATCAGGAAGGCTTCACCCGCTCGATTGCCTACGTGGTCATGCCCGACCACATTCACTGGCTGGTCGAACTGCGCGCCGGGTCACTGGAAACCGTCATGAAGCGTTTCAAGTCGCGCACAGCCCAGCAGGCAAACCGGCTGCTGGGGCGAGTCGGGCGCTTCTGGCAGGCCTGCTATCACGATCATGCGATCCGCTCGGACGAATCGTTGCACCGACATGCGATGTACCTGATGGGAAATCCGATCAGGGCCGGGCTGACGACGCGGTTGGGGCAATATCCCCATGCCTGGTGCGAATGGGAGCTTGGGGCATCATGTGATCTACCCGATGACATGAGCTCCGGTGGATAGTGCCAACCAAGGTTGGCATCTACCAAAGCGGTGCGCGGACAAGCCGAGCGGTGAGTGTGCCAACCAAGGTTGGCACCCACCACAACAGCAGTACCAACCAAGGTTGGCACCCACCAAAGTGGTCAGCCCAGCAGCGTTTCCAGCACGGCCATGCGCACGGCGACGCCGTTGGCGACCTGGCGCAGCACCCACGACTGCGGGCCGTCGGCCACCTCGTCGGTCACTTCCACGCCGCGGTTGATCGGGCCTGGATGCAGCACCGCGGCATCCTTGCCGGCGCGGGCCAGGCGTTCGTTGGTCAGGCCGTACTGCGCGTGGTACTGCTCCAGCGACGGCACCAGGCCTTCTTCCATGCGCTCGCGCTGCAGGCGCAGCATCATCAGCGCGTCGACGCCTTCCAGCATCGCGTCGAAATCATCGCCGACCACGCAGCCTTTCAGGGTCTCGTCGTCCGGCAGCAGCGACTGCGGGCCGCACACGCGGATCTCGCCCACGCCGAGCGTACGCAGCGCATGCAGGTCGGTGCGGGCCACGCGCGAGTGCTTCACGTCGCCGACGATCACCACTTTCATCTTCGAGAAATCCGGGCCCTTGGCCTGGCGCAGGGTCAGCATGTCCAGCAGGCCCTGGGTCGGGTGCGCGCTGCGCCCGTCACCGGCGTTGATCAGTGCAGTGCCCTCACCCGCTGCCTCGGCCAGTGCGGCCACGGCGCCATCATCGGGGTGGCGCACCACGAAGCCGCGCACGCCCATCGCCTCCAGGTTGCGCAGCGTGTCGCAGGCGGTTTCGCCCTTGCGCGTGGACGAGGTCGATGCATCGAAGTTCAGTACGTCGGCGCCCAGGCGCTGCGCGGCCAGCTGGAACGAGCTGCGGGTGCGTGTGGACGGTTCGAAGAACAGCGTGCACACCGCCGAACCGGCCAGCACGTGGCGCTTGTTGCCGACACGACCGACCGCGGCGTCGCGGATCTGCCCTGCCCGGTCAAGCAGCTGCAGCAGGGTGTCGCGCGGAAGGCCTTCGAGGGTCAGCAGGTGGCGCAGGCGGCCGGAGGCATCGAGTTGCTGGGCGGTCATGGCGGTGTCGGGCAGTCAGGGAATGGGGGTGGCGTCGTCCGGCGACGACAGCCAACGGTCGATGATCACCGCCGCGGCCACGGCATCGAGGGCGGCCGCATCACGGCGGCGCTTGCGCCCTTCGGCGCGCTCGACGGCGAAGCGGCGGGCGGCCTCGACCGAGCTGGAACGCTCGTCGATCATCACCACCGGCAGCTTGAAACGTTCCCGCAGCTGGCGGGCAAAGCCCTGCGCGCGCTTGCGGTTGGGCTGGTCCTGGCCGTCCAGGGTCAGCGGGTCGCCGACCACCAGGCCGTCGGGCTTCCATTCCTTGAGCAGGCGTTCGATCGCGGTCCAGTCCGGGCCGTTGCCGTGCACATCGACCACGGCCACCGCGCGCGCATGCGCAGCGAAGGCACTGCCGATGGCCACGCCGATACGCCGCGAGCCAACATCGAACCCCAGAACGGTGCCATCACGGCGGATGGCCGGGGCAGCAGAATCCGGCGCGGGCGCGATGGGCTCAGACATGGCCGCTGTAGTCGGTCAGCCGGAACAGGTCCACACCGATACGCGAGGCTGCACCCTGCCAGCGCTGCTCCAGCGGCAGCTGGAACACCAGCTCGGCATCGGCCGGCACGGTCAGCCAGCTGTTCTCGGACAGCTCGCTTTCCAGCTGCCCTGCGCCCCAACCCGCACAGCCCAGCGTGACCACGGCATTGGCCGGGCCTTCGCCACGTGCCATCGCTTCGAGGATGTCGCGCGAGGTGGTCAGGTACAGGCCTTCACCCACGATCAGGCTGGAATCCCATGCGCGTGCGTCGTCATGGATGACGAAGCCGCGCTCGGGATGCACCGGGCCGCCGTTGAGCACCATGCGCGCCTGCAGGTCGCCATCACCGGTGGTGATGTCCATCTGTGCAAGCACTTCCCCCAGCGTGTACTCGGAAGGCTGGTTGACCAGCACGCCCATCGCCCCGTTCTCGTCGTGCTGGCAGATCAGCGCGACGCTGCGGGCGAATGTCGCGTCGAGCAGCGACGGCAGCGCGACGAGCAGGTGATCGGCAAGGGAAGTCGGCGTAACAGGCATGGGCCCATTCTACCTGCTGGGGGCGGGATGGTCGCGCGATGGCGCCGAACCGCGATGGGCTAGGATGGTGCTTTGCCATGGAAGGTCATCGATGCAGTCTTCATCGCCCCTGACCCTGCCGGCACGCAGCGCCATCGTCCTGATCGCGCTGCTGCAGGGCCTGATGCTGTATGCCGCGCAGGAGCTGTCCGATGCGTGGCCGTTCCGCGATATCGGCTGGCGCTACTGCTGGTACGCCTGGGTGCTGGCCATTCCCAGCGCGTTGGCGCTGAGCCTGGTCGAGCTGGGCCAGCGCCGCCTGTGGCTGCAGGCCGCGCTCGGCTCGGCGGTGGTGCTGGCGCTGGCCGCCTGGACCGGCTGGAACCTCAACGGCGAGACCGCACTGGAATCGGGCGCGCTGCAGTTCCCGCTGACCCTGGGCATGGCCGTGGCGGTGTTCGTGGCCCTGCCCTGGTGGCAGTTCCAGCTGCAGCACGGGCATTGGCGTGCCAGCTACCCGGAGCTGTTCGAGCGCGCCTGGCAGAATGGTTTGACCCTGGCCCTCGCCGCGCTGTTCACCGGGCTGACCTGGCTGCTGTTGTGGCTGTGGGCGGCGCTGTTCCAGCTGCTCGACGTGACCGTCTTCCGCGACCTGTTCCGGCAGGACGCGTTCATCGCGCTGGCCACCGGCAGCCTGGCCGGGTTCGGCGTGCTGATCGGGCGCACCCAGCACCGCGCGATCCAGATCACCCGCCAGGTGCTGTTCGCGATCTGCCGCGGGCTGCTGCCGCTGCTCTCGTTCATCGCCGTGCTGTTCGTGCTGAGCCTGCCGCTGACCGGGCTGGAGCCGCTGTGGAAGACCCGCTCGGCCGCCAGCCTGCTGCTGGTGCTGTCGCTGCTGCTGGTGTCGTTCACCAATGCGGTCTACCAGCAGGGCGACGACACCGCGCCCTACCCCGTCGTGCTGCGCCGGCTGGTCGAGGCCAGCCTGCTGGCGCTGCCGGTCTATGCGGTGCTGGCGCTGTATGCACTGGGCCTGCGCGTGGTGCAGTACGGCTGGACCCTGGACCGCTTCTGGGCGGTGCTGATCGCGTTGGCCGTGGCCGGCTATGCACTGGGCTACGCGCTGGCGGTAGTGCGCCGGCAGGGCCGCTGGCTGCAGACGCTGGAGCCGGTCAACCGCTGGATGTGTTGGGCGGTGCTGGCACTGGCATTGCTGGGCAACTCGCCGCTGCTGGACCCGGTGCGGCTGACCCTGTCCAGCCAGTTGGCGCGCCTGCGTGCGGACCCGCCAGCGATCACCAGCAGTGACGTCAACGTGCTGCGCTTCGATCTTGGGCGCCGTGGCGTGCAGGCGCTGCGCGAGCTGCAGCGTGATCCGGCCATCACCGCCGATGCCAACGCGCCACAGGTGATCGCTGCCGCGCTGGCACGTACCTCGCGCTGGGACGATGGACAGCGCCTCGACAAGGGTCTGCAGGACGTCGCCGCCCTGCAGCGCGCGCTGAAGCTGGCCAAGGGATCCAGCTCGCCACCGGACGATTGGTGGCAGGCACTGGCCACCCGCGCGATCAATGGCGAATCGTGCGCCCAGAGCGAGCGCGACTGCCTGATCGTGCATCGCGACCTGGATGGCGACGGCAACGCCGAGGTACTGCTGTGCGAGCTGTACACCCACCGCGGGCCGGACTGCGTGCTGTACGCACGTGGCAGGGATGCCCAGTGGCGCCGCGCCGGTTCGCTGTTCGGCACCGTCAGCGGCCAGGCCGAGGCGATCAACCAGGCCCTGCGTGACGGCGAACTCATGCTTGTGCCACCGCGCTGGCCGATGCTGTCCATCGGCGGGCGCCCCGCGGTGGCCATCGATCCCGAACCCGAATCCAACGAGTCTTCTCCATGAGCGGTTACTGCCTCATCGCCCCGGGCCATCCGGTGCACGACTACTACCACGCCAACGAATACGGCTTCCCGCAGCGTGACGAGCGCGAGCTGTTCGAGCGGCTGGTGCTGGAGATCAACCAGGCCGGGCTGAGCTGGGAGACCATCCTGAAGAAGCGCGAGGGCTTCCGCGCGGCCTATGACGGCTTCGATGTGGACCGCGTGGCGGCGTATGCCGAGCAGGACATCGAACGCCTGCTGTCGGACGCGGGCATCATCCGCAACCGGCTGAAGGTGCTGGCGGCGATCCACAACGCACAGGTGATCCAGCAGCTGCGGGCCAGCCACGGCAGCTTCGCGGCGTGGCTGGACGCGCACCATCCGCGCAGCAAGGCCGACTGGGTGAAGCTGTTCAAGAAGACGTTCCGCTTCACCGGCGGCGAGATCACCGGCGAATTCCTGATGAGCCTGGGCTACTTGCCCGGTGCGCACGCCGAGGACTGCCCGGTGCATGCGCGGCTGCTGACGCTGTCGCCGCCGTGGTTGCAGGCCTCCCGGTAGCGGCGGGGGCGGGGGGGGGCCCCCCGCAACCCCCACCGGGGGTGGGGGGCCCGCGCGCCCCACCCACCAAACAAGACCCC
>NZ_JBDJKU010000124.1:0-5537 GCF_039673015.1 Stenotrophomonas sp. TWI1409 | reverse complement strand
CGCTCGACTCGTCTGTCGGCTAGTATCCGCAGATGCATGCTTGACGGTCCCTCCACCCTGGCTCCTACATACCTCGTAGGAGCCGGGAGGAACATACAAGCTTGCTCGACTGCCGTGCGCCAGAAACAGTCGAGCAAGCTCGACTCTACCGTCGGTCCGTATGGACCCGACGGATCTGTATTGAGGCAGACGAACGCTAGCGCCGGGCCATGCCCGGCGGTCCTCCGCATACCACGCTCGCCGGGCATGGCCCGGCGCTACCCCTCAGGTCAGCGGCGACATCACGCCGCGCTGGTAGGCCGGGCGTTCGCGCAGGCGGGCGTACCAGTCGGCCAGGTGCGGCAGTTCCGGGCGCTGGATGGGCAGTTCGAACCAGGCATAGATCAGCGAGCCCAGCGGGATGTCACCCATCGCGAACGTCTCGCCCGACAGCCACGGCTGTCTGGCCAACGTGGCATCGGCCATCGCCAGGTAGTCACCGGCACGCACGATGGCGGCATTGATGCGCGCTTCGTCGCGGTCAGCTGGGGCGGTGCGCATGATGCCCCAGATCAGGTCGGTGTACAGCGGCGCCATGCGCGAGGTGCTCCAGTCCATCCACTTCTCGGCTTGGGCGCGTTCCATCGGGTCTTCGGCGTACAGCGTGCCCAGCGCGTAGCGCGCACTCAGATAGCGCACGATGGCATTCGATTCCCACAGCGGCAGGCCATGGTCTTCGATCACCGGCACCAGGCTGTTGGGATTCATCGCCAGGTACTCCGGCGTCTGCGTGCCGCCATGGCTGCCACCAACCTCGATGGATTCATACGGCAGGCCGATCTCCTCGGCGCACCACAGCACCTTGCGGACGTTGCTGGAATTGCGGCGGCCCCAGATCTTCAACATGCGGGTTTTTCCTTGCTGGCAATGCGAGCGGCAACGATACGCCTGATCGGAGTGGAGATGTGCGTGCCGGATGCGGGATCTGGCATCTGGGGCTTGCCGGCCAGCGGCCGGCGCTACCGGTTTTTCTTCGGCAGCGCGCGCACGTAGGAGGACTTGCCGTCCTTCTTCAGCTCGAACAGGCCAATCGCTGCCAGCAGGTCACTGAGCTTGCCGTAGCCATAGTTGCGCGGGTCGAACGAGGCCTGGTTGCCGATCTGGCTGCCGACCGGGCCAAGGTGCGACCAGCCATCCTCGCCCTCGGCCGAGGACACCGCACGGCGCAGCATCTTCACCAGCCGCGTATCGCTGCGCATTTCCGCGCCGCTCTTGCGCGGTCGGGCATCGTCATTGGCCACCGGTTCGTTCGGTGCCTGCTCGTTCGATGATTGCTCGACGTCCTGCACGCTGGCATGGGTCTGGCCCAGCGCTTCCAGATAGGTGAACTTCGAGCAGGCGTTGACGAACGGTTCCGGCGTTTTCTTTTCACCGAAGCCATAGACCTTCACGCCATCGGTCAGCAGGCGCATCACCATCGGGGTGAAATCGGCATCGCTGGACACAATGGCAAAACCATCGAGGTTGCGCGCGTACAACAGGTCCATGGCATCGATCACCATCGCCATGTCCGAGGCGTTCTTGCCCTTGCTGTAGGCGAACTGCTGGATCGGGCGGATCGCGTACTCGTGCAGCACCGCCTCCCATCCCTTCAACCGTGGGCTCTTCCAGTTGCCATAGGCGCGGCGCACGTTGGCCACGCCGTAGCGGGCGACTTCAGCCAGGACCTCGTCGATCTTCGAGGCCGGCGCGTTGTCGGCATCGATCAACAGGGCGATGCGCTTTTCCGGTTCGCTCATGGATTCCTCGCGGGCGGTTGCCTGAACCCGAGTATCGCCGATCCACGCGGGCGCTGACGTGACAACCGCCTGCCGTGCGAAGATGCCAAGCGCTTCCCCCATGCCCCCACTGGAGTGAGTCGATGAGTCGCGAGCGCGTTCCCCACCTGGTTGTTGTCGGCGGCGGTTTTGCCGGTCTCTGGGCCACCCGTGCCCTGGCCCGCGAGCGCATACGCATCACCCTGGTCGACCGCCGCAACCACCATCTGTTCCAGCCGCTGCTGTACCAGGTGGCCACCGCCGGCCTGTCCGCCCCGGATATCGCCGCACCGCTGCGCCACATCCTCGGCCACCAGCGCAATGTGGAAGTCCGCCTCGGCGAAGTGGTCACCATCGACAAGCAGGCCCGGCAGATCCGCATGGCCGATGGCAGCACGCTGGACTACGACACTCTGCTGCTGGCCACGGGTGCCACCCACGCCTACTTCGGCAACGACCAGTGGGCCGATGATGCCCCCGGCCTGAAGACGCTGGACGATGCCATCGCGCTGCGCCGCAAGCTGCTGCTGGCGTTCGAGCGCGCCGAGGCGGAGCCGGACCCGGCGAAGAAGGCCGCATGGCTGAGCTTCGCCGTGGTCGGCGGCGGCCCCACCGGTGTTGAACTGGCCGGCACCTTGGCCGAAATCGCGCGGCATACGCTGCGCAATGAGTTCCGCCACATCGACCCGGCCAGCGCCAAGGTGCGGCTGGTCGAAGCCGGCCCGCGCGTGTTGTCTTCGTTCCCGGAAGTGCTTTCGCTGAAGGCACGCCGGCAACTGGAAAAACTGGGCGTGGAAGTGTTGACCGGCACCCCGGTGAGCGACATCGACAGCCAGGGTTTCAAGCTCGGTGATCAGTTCGTGCCGGCCCGCACCGTGGTCTGGGCCGCCGGCGTGGCCGCTTCACCGCTGGCGCGCACACTGGACGTGCCGCTGGACCGCGCCGGACGCGTGCAGGTGCAACCCGACCTCACCCTGCCTGACCACCCGGAACTGTTCGTGGCCGGCGATCTGGCCGCGCTGAACCAGGCCAACGGCAAGCCGGTGCCTGGCGTGGCACCCGCCGCCAAGCAGATGGGCAAGTACGTGGCCGAGGTGATCCGCGCGCGCCTGCACGGCAAGGCCGCACCGGGGCCGTTCAAGTACGCCGACTTCGGCAACCTGGCCACCATCGGCCGCATGGCCGCGATCGTGCACCTGGGCAGGCTGCAACTCTCGGGCGTCCTCGCCTGGTGGTTCTGGCTGGCCGCACACGTGTTCTTCCTGATCGGTTTCCGCAACCGCGTCGTGGTGCTGCTGAACTGGGCCGTGGCGTACTGGAGCTACCAGCGCAGCGCGCGCATCATCTTCGGTGATGATCAGGAAGACCGGCGACCCCGACGGTAGTGCCGGCCGCTGGCCGGCTGCTGCGCGGTCGGATCCCTTTCCGCAGGAAAGGGCTCTGACCCCGTCAACACCATCCACGCATGGCGTGGATCTACCGGTTCATCGGGCCGCCCGGCACCCGCCGTTTCGACCAGGTGCGGCAGAAATCCTCCTTCCTCGCGGTGTCGGCAATCTGCGCGGTACTCCAATGCCGGGTGATCCAGATTGTCAGTGCGGTACTGCTGAGATGCCAGCGCAACATGTCGTGCCTTGGCTGCCGCATCAGGTGGCGGCGTGCAACCCAGAACGCTTCGCGCTCGACATCAGTCGCCTTCTTCAACGCTTCGGGATCGAAGAACCGCGTCGTGAAGCTCCATGGCGTCATCGGCTGGTATCCCGTGCGCTGCTCACTGCTGCATGCAGCCACACCACTGGGCGCACGGTCTGCCGGCTGCGGCCGGCCTTCCACCAGCGCCAGCCCGAGCAGGTACAGCAGGCCAGGCAGCAGCGCGATACCGGCGACCAGTACGACGACGGAGATCCATGCTTTGCCGGCGGCACGCATCGCTCTACAGCGCCTTCGGCTTCGGATACCACAGTGCGTTGACGATGACCCAGCGCTGGTCGAAGCGCCCCATGTGGAAGTAGTCGACGAACCACGGGGTTTCCAGCCGCACCGAGGCCGCGTTGCCGGTCACGTCCAGCACCGTGCAGCAGCGGTTCCATTGATCCTTCGGGGTCTTCAGCGCGCCCTGCTTCGTCAACGAGACCAGCTCTTCCTTCGACATGCGGCGCAGGCCCAGTCGTTCGTCGGGTGTATCGCCGAGGACCGCGCGCTTGGCCAGGTCCGGGTGCAGGGAGCGGGCGACGCGTTGCGGGTCGGCCTCCAGCTGGCCGTCGACGTAATCGTGGCAAGTGGCTTTGATGGCCGCGATCGTGGCCGGGTCGGCGGCGGGGCTTGTCGCACCAGCAACAGCGAGCAACATGGCAAGCGTGGACATCCTGGTCTCCAGCTCTGGGCGCGGGGCGATCATGGCATGGGTCGAGTGGCCCATCCACGCATGGCGTGGATCTACAGGACCGGTGCCTGCAGCCAGGCCAGTTTGCGTTCGCGCGGCTGCTGCTTGAGCTGCCATTCGGCGCGCGAGGCGGCGGCCCGGTCGGGGTACTCGCGCACGGCCAGTACGCGCAGCGGCGGCCGCGCCCGGGTGTAACGCGCGCCCTTTCCGGCCTGGTGGGCAGCGAAACGCGCGTCCACGTCGGTGCTGATGCCGGCGTAATAGCTGCCATCGCGGCATTCGAGCAGGTACAGGAACCACGGGCGCAGGGACGAGGCCATGGCCGGATTATGCCGTGTTGCACTGCAGCGGATATACTGGCGCCCGAATGCAGGAGAGAGGCGCCGCGCTGGCGCCCGCCGAAGGCGCAGGCTCCCATGATCGCTCAGGCCGGTGGGCTGGAATCCCACCAACCATGCATTCGACTCGCCGAGCTGGAGAGAGGTCACCGGGCATGCCCGGGACGATCCGCCGAAGGGGCACGCGGCCCATGCCGCTGAACTCTCAGGCAAAAGGACAGCGGGAGCGGCACCGGTCATCGTCATCCCGTCATTGCGCAGGCAGTGGCGATAGTGGCGCATGGCCGGCCCCACCGCGCCCGGAGCCCGCCTCATGCTGCTGTCCATCATCTACCTGATCGCCATTTCCGCCGAAGCCATGACCGGCGCGCTGTCCGCCGGCCGCCGCCGCATGGACCTGTTCGGCGTGGTCATGATCGCCTGCGTTACCGCCCTCGGCGGCGGATCACTGCGCGACATCCTGCTCGGTCACTATCCGCTGGGCTGGGTGAAGCATCCCGAGTACCTGGGCTTCACCGTGTGTGCGGCGCTGATCGCCACCTGGGTCGCACGCTGGATGCACCACTTCCGACGCACCTTCCTGGTGCTCGATGGACTGGGCCTGATCGCCTTCACCCTGATCGGCTGTTCGATCGCACGTGAGGCCGGCCATGCCATGCCGATCGTGCTGATTGCCGGCATGCTGACCGGCGCCTTCGGCGGCGTGCTGCGCGACATCCTCTGCAACGAGGTGCCGCTGATCTTCCAGAAGGAGCTGTACGCGATCATCGCGCTGCTGACCGGCGCGGCCTACCTGTTGCTGCTGCACTGGGGTGTGGCCGACGCTACCGCGATCCTGTGCTGCCTGGGCGGCGGCTTCGCGCTGCGCCTGCTGGCGATCCATTACCGCTGGGAAATGCCGAAGTTCGTCTATCACGACGAAGTGCATTGATTGCTTGACGGTAGTGGCGGGGGGCGGGGGGGGCCCCCCCACCCAACCCCCCACAAAAACACCAAAAGGAGCGCACACCCCGCCCACCA
>NZ_JBDJKU010000123.1:0-5904 GCF_039673015.1 Stenotrophomonas sp. TWI1409 | reverse complement strand
GCAGTGATCCCATCGCACGGCGATGCCGGCCAGCGGCCGGCACTACCGCGGCATCAGCCCAGCGCTTCGGCCACCGCGCGGAACACCTGCTGCATCTGCAGCGGCTTACGCAGCACGTGCACTTCCACGCCAGCGGGGAATGCATCGGCCGATACATCCACCGTTGCGTCTTCCAGCACCAGCGCCGGGCCGCGATAGCCCAGTACAGCCATCTCGCCCAGCAGCTGGCTGGCCGGCAGCAGCTTGGAACCGGCATCGGCGATCACCAGTGCCGGCAACGCCTCCTGCTGCATCCAGCGCAGCGCCGCCGGGCCATCGGAGGCCAGCTGCAACTGGTAACCCTGGCTGGACAGCGCGTTGCCGAGCAGCGACAGGCGCGTGGCTTCGCCGTCAACCACCAGGATCGACTGGCCACTGCCCAGCGCCACCAGCTGCTCGATCGGCTCGCTGCCATCGATGGCCTCATGCATCGGCAGGCGCAGCTCGAAGCAGGTGCCCTGCCCCGGCTGGCTGTTGACGTGGATGCTGCCACCGGCGCCTTCAACGATGCGCTTGCAGGAAATCAGCCCCAGGCCGGTGCCATCGGCCTTGGTGGTGAAGAACGGATTGAACAGGTGCGACAGCGTGTCCGCATCCATGCCGATGCCTTCATCGGCCACGCAGATCTGCATCCAGTCCACGCCATCGCGCTCGCCGGCATGGCTGGCAGTCAGGCTCAGGCGCCCGCCGTTGGGCATCGCCTGGATCGCGTTGAGCGCCAGGTTCAGCATCACCTGCTGCAGTTCGGTGTAGTTGGCGTCGACCACCAGGCCTTCGTCCTGCACCTGCAACTCCAGGCGCACCGCATCGGGCACGTTGCTGCGCAACAGCAGCGCCACCGCATCGAACAGGCCATCGATCTCGATGCGCTCGCTCGGCTTGCGCGAACCGCGCACGAACGACAGCATCGATTCGGCCATCTCATGGCCACGGCGGCCGCACTCGGCGATGACATCGGCCAGGTGGTGCAGCTGCGGATCGTCGGTACGCGCCTTCAGCAGGTCCGGCATGATCAGCAACGGCTGCAGGATGTTGCGCAGGTCGTGGCTGAGCCCGGCTGCGAGCAGCGACAGGCTTTCCAGGCGCTGTGCGCGCATCAGCTCGGTTTCCACCCGTGCGCGCTCGATCGCGCTGCGTGCATCGCGGATCGCACGCGCCACCGCCGACGGCAGGCGCGCCGGCAGGTGCTTGATGATGTAATCGTTGGCGCCCTTCTGCAGCGCCGCCACCGCATTCTCCTCACCCATGGTGCCGGAGACGAAGATGAAGGGCACTTCCGGTGAGGTCTCGCGCACGATGCGCAGCGCGTCATCACCGGAGAACCCCGGCATGCTCAGGTCGGACAGCACGATGTCCGGCTGGAACGCGACCAGTGCCTGGCGCAGTTCGGCCTCGCTTTCGACGCGCTCGAAACGGGCCTCCAGGCCCGCGTCGAGCATCTGTTCGGACATCAGCTCGGCATCTTCCGGTGAGTCCTCCACCAGCAGGATGCGCAGCGCCCCCAGGGCGGGACCGGTCAGGGGCATGGGCTCACTCGAGTTCCGGTGCCTGGTTGATCAACGCCCAGAACTTGCCCAGGGTCTGCACCGCGCCGAAGAACTGGTCCACGTCCACCGGCTTGACCACATAGGCGTTCACGCCCATGTCCCAGCTGCGGGCCAGGTCGCTTTCCTCGCGCGAGGACGACAGGATCACCACCGGCAGGCGCTTGAGCTCTTCGTGCTCGCGGATCTGCCGCAGCACCTCCAGGCCATCCATGCGCGGCATCTTGATGTCCAGCAGCAGCACCGCCGGCAGGCCTTCCTCGCGGTTGGCGAAGGCACCACGGCGCAACAGGTAGTCCATCACTTCCACGCCATCCTCGACGTGCACGATGGGGTTGGCCAGACGCGCCTCTTCCAGGGCGTCGATCGCCATT
This sequence comes from Stenotrophomonas sp. TWI1409, assembly GCF_039673015.1. NCBI lineage: Bacteria > Pseudomonadati > Pseudomonadota > Gammaproteobacteria > Lysobacterales > Lysobacteraceae > Stenotrophomonas > Stenotrophomonas sp. TWI1409. Next base: position 3,947 of record NZ_JBDJKU010000123.1, on the reverse strand, counting down.
TCGGCATCAGCCGGGCTGTCTTCGGCGAGAAGAATGGTGCGCAGAGTGGTCATGCAGAAGGCCCTTGTTTGTCCGCATCGATCGCGGGAGGCAGGTAGAAGTGGAAGGTGGCGCCGACGTCTGGTTCGGCCTCGGCCCAGATACGGCCGCCATGACGGGTGAGCACGCGGCGCACGCTGGCCAGGCCAATGCCGGTACCCGGGTAGTCGCTGGCCTTGTGCAGGCGCTGGAAGACACCAAACAGCTTGCCGGCGTAGGCCATGTCAAAGCCTGCACCATTGTCGCTGACCGTGAACTGATGACCGCCGTCAGGCTGCGGCTGGTAGTCCACGCGGATCTTCGCTGGTTCGCGGTTGCCCGAGTACTTCACCGCGTTGCCGAGCAGGTTCAGCCAGACCTGGCGGATCATGTTCTCATCGCCCACCACGATCGGCAGCGGCGCGATGCTCCACTCCACGTGGTGCGCATGGCCGCTGTTCTCGGCTTCGGCCTGCAGGTTGGAATCGAGCATTGCGCGCGTATCGGCCACCAGCGACTGCATGTCCACCGCCTGCTGGCGCATTGCCGCACGGCCCAGCCGCGAGTAGACCAGCAGGTCGTCGATCAGTGCCGCCATGCGCCGCGCCGAACTGGAGATCACCTCCAGGTAATGGCGGCTCTTGTCATCGGCGGCGTCGCCCAGATGGCGCGACAGCTTGTCGGAGAAACCGGCCACGTGGCGCAGTGGTGCACGCAGGTCGTGCGACACCGAGTAGCTGAAGGCTTCCAGTTCCCTGTTGACCTCGGACACCTGCGCAACCTTGCCTTCCAGCTGGCGGTTCAGTTCCTCCACCCGCAGCTGCACGGCACGCTGCACGGTGACGTCGCTGACCGTGAGCAACACCACTTCGTCGTCGGTGTCCGGCAGCGGCATGCGCCGCGCGTTGAGCAGCATGTAGCGCACCATGCCATCGGCGGCGCGCTGTTCATGCTCGAAGTCCCACAGTTCGCGGCCGCGCAACAGCACATCGGACAGTCGCTGGCGCATCACCGGGTCTTTCCATGCACCGTCGCCGACAGTGTCCAGCAACAGGCCATCGGCGCGTTCATCCTGCAGCCCGTACAGCTCGGCGAAGGCAGGGTTGTGCAGCTGCACACGCAGGTCGCGGTCGAGCAGCACGATCGGCTCACGCACGGTCTGCAGCACCGAGGCTGCACGCGCGGCCGAACGCAGCGACTGTCGTTCGGCATGCAGGCGGCGACCGATCTGCCGCTGCAGCAGCCACAGCACCAGGCCAAGCAGCGCCAGCTGGATCACCAGCGAACTCCACGACACCAGCTCGGTCTGCTTGCGCTGGCGTGCGGCCTGCTCGGCGCGCTGTGTCAGCAGCTTCTGCTCGCTCGCCTGCAGTTCCTCCACCAGGCCACGGATCGGATAGCGCGTGCTCAGGTCCTGCACCAGCTCGCGCTGATCACTGTTGGGTTCGGACTTTGCCAGTTCGCGGGCAAGCGCCATGCGCCCTTCCAGCATCGACTCGATACGGCCGATGCGGATCAGCTGCTCAGGATTGTCGCGGGTCATCCGGCCCAGTTCAGCCAGGCGACCGGGAAGGTCATTGGCTTTGGCCATGCGCTCGCGCAGGCCAGGCGCATCCACACCCTTGGACAGGGTCAGCGCAGCCGATTCGACATCGCGTACATCGGCCTGCAGCTGCTGCAGGGCCACACCCACGGCCTGGGTATGATTGACCCAGGCCATCGCATCTTCGCTGTCCTGCTGCAGTTGGCGCAGGGTCAACCACGGCACCACGATGATCGCGGCAGCAGCCAGCGCCAAGGCTGGCAACCGCCAACGGTCCCAGATGTCATCACTGAAAACCAGCGCCATAGTTCCTCGTCAGCACAGCCGCGGAGCGTAGGCCGATACCGGCCCGGCTGCGGCGGAACGGGCAATATAGCGCAGGCGGTCACAACTCTGGAGTTTCCAGCCTGGTTGGCTGAACGGGTTCGGAATCCGGTGCTGTAGAGCCGAGCCCACGCTCGGCTGCAACCCAAAGGGCAGTCGAGCAAGCTCGACTCTACCCAGGCAGCGGGCGCCCCAAGCGGGGCCCCCTCCGGGGTCAGCGCTTGGCAGCAGCGCTGACCTTCAATGCAGCGGCATCGACGCGGGTCACGCCCTTGATGCCCTTGGCGGTGGTGACCGCCTTGTCCTTCTCGGCCTGGGTGGCCACGGCACCACTCAGGCTGACCACGCCGTTCACGGTTTCCACCTTGATTTCAGTGCCCGGAACGTTGCTGCTGGCCAGCAGATCGGCCTTCACCTTGGTGGTGATCCAGGTATCGGTCACCGGCTCGTTGGAGTCATGGCGATCAGCATGGGTTGCCGGATGGGTGCTGGTCGGCGGGCTCTTCGCGGCCGGGTCCTTGGCGAATGCAGCCGAGGAGGACAGCGCCAGGCCCAGGGTCAGGGCGGAAGCAATCAGCGTGCGGGTGGTATTGCTCATCGTGTCGTACTCCTTCGGGATGTGCTGCCAGTCTGGACAAGCCGCCGTAGAGCAGGCGTGGCGTTGCGGTCATGCCGCTGTGAATCGAGGCGATTCCAACGGCAACGGTTCAGTTTTGGCCTGTACGCAGGTGTCGTTTACCCTGCCCTTCCCCATTGCCGGAGCCGTCTCATGCGCCCCGACCTGCAACTGGCCCTGATCGGCTACGGCCTCGCCGGCCGCGTCTTCCATGCGCCGCTGATCCAGCACACGCCCGGGCTGGTGCTGCACAGCATCGTCAGTTCGCAGCGCGACACGTTGCTGCGCGCGTTCAGCGACGTGCACGTGCGCGCCACGCCGCAGGAGGTGTTCGACGACCCGGCGGTGGACGCGGTGGTGATCGCCACTCCGAACGCACAACACGCACCGCTGGCGATCGCGGCGTTGGCTGCGGGCAAGCATGTGCTGGTCGACAAGCCGTTCGCGCTGGATGTCGCTGAAGCCGAAGCGGTGCTGGCTGCGGCACGTGATGCCGGACGCATCGCGACCGTGTTCCAGAACCGGCGCTTCGATGCCGACTTCCTCACCCTGCAGGCGCTGCTGGCCGAAGGCGCGCTCGGTGACGTGGCCGAGTGCCATGCGCACTTCGACCGCTACCGGCCGCAGGTGCGCGACCGCTGGCGCGAGCAGGACGGACCGGGCAGCGGCCTGTGGTACGACCTCGGACCGCACCTGCTGGACCAGATGCTGGTGCTGTTCGGCTGGCCCGAGGCCATCGATGCCGATCTGGCCGTGCAACGCGAAGGTGGCAGCGGCATCGATTACTTCCACGCGGTACTGCACTACCCGAGGCATCGCGCGATCGTGCATGCCGGTTCGCTGGTGGCGGCCCCCACGCCGCACTTCAGTGTGCATGGCAGTCGTGGCAGCTGGATCAAGCATGGGCTGGACGTGCAGGAGGCACAGCTGCGGCGCGGTGTTGCGCCAGGAGCGCCAGGCTGGGGCATCGACCCACGGCACGGCGAGCTGGTGCGCTGCGATGCTGAGGACAATGTGCAGCGCAGTACCGTGGACAACCTGCCGGGCGACTACCGGCGGCTGTATTCGCAGTTCGCGGCGGCGATGCACGGCGATGGCGAGCCGACGGTCAGTGCGGTGCAGGCACTGCAGCTGATGCGGTTGCTGCAGGCCGGCATGGACAGCGCGCGCGAAGGGCGGCGAATCGCGTTGGGGTGATCGGCAGGGCTGCGCCCTGCACCTGCCGAATCAACGGCAACGTCAACGTCAACGTCAAAAGCGGGCATTCCGTGGATGGCGGGGTGGGTCCGACGGTAGGTGTCGACCTTGGTCGACACATCGACGTGGAAACCATCGGAGACGGCTTTTGTAGAGTCGAGCCATGCTCGACTGGCTTCATGGGGTCGGGGGCCCTCGGCGACCCCGACAGGCTCCACCCCACCCCCCCGGGAGACAGATTATTGATGG
>NZ_JBDJKU010000122.1:0-6009 GCF_039673015.1 Stenotrophomonas sp. TWI1409 | reverse complement strand
ATCGCCTGGGGTGTCTTCAAAAGCGGCCGGGACTTCGATCCGGCCATGCTGAAGGTGGGTCAAGCCTGCTTCCAGCAGGCTTGACCACGAACATAGGATCTCGACTCTACAGAATCAGGGCTTGGCCGGGACGGGTGCGGGCTTCGCTTCCGGCTTCGCTTCTGGCTTCGGTTCTACCTTCGCTTCCGGCTTCGCCGCAGCGGCCTTCGCAGCCTTGGCCGCATCCACTTTCGCCGCTTCGGCCTTCAAGCGTGCAGCCACCGAACCCGGGTTCTTCAGCTCGGCCAGCGCGTCGTTGATCGGGCCATCGCCCGGCAGTACCGCACCGGCGTGATAGCCCTCGGTGCCCTCGTCGTCACCGCGCAGATGGCCCGGCAGGGTCGCTTCGCTGTAATCGCTCAGGCTGGCCGGCAGTGCATCCTCGGCCGGCGTAGCGGCCGGCTTCAGTTCGACCTCCGGCACGATGCCCGTGGCCTGGATCGACTTGCCGCTGGGCGTGTAATAACGCGCGGTGGTCAGCTTCACCGAGTCACCGTTGTCCAGCGGCAGCACGGTCTGCACCGAGCCCTTGCCGAAGGTGCGGCTGCCAACCACGCGGGCGCGCTTGTTGTCGCGCAGTGCGCCGGCCAGCACTTCCGAGGCACTGGCCGAACCGGCGTCGACCAGCACCACCACCGGTGCGCCCTTCAGCAGGTCGCCCGGCGTTGCATCGAAACGTGCATCGCTGATGCTGATGCGGCCGCGGGTACTGACGATGTTGCCCTTGTCGAGCAGGTCGTCGGCCACCTGCACGGCAGCGGTCAGCAGGCCACCCGGGTTGCTGCGCAGGTCCAGCACCAGGCCCTTGAGCTGGCCACCGGACTGCTTCTGCAGCTGCTGCACGTGCTTCTGGAAGTCCGAACCGGTGTCGGCCTGGAAGGTGCTCAGGCGGATGTAGCCATAGCCCGGTTCCAGCAGGCGGCTGCGCACGCTGGTCACGCGGATGGTCTGGCGGGTGAGGCTGACATCGAACGGCTTGGGCTTGCCTTCGCGCACGATGGTCAGCACCACCTTGCTGCCGGCCGGGCCGCGCAGCGGTTCGCTGGCATCGATCGCGCTGATCGGCTTGCCGTCGATGGCGATGATCAGGTCACCGGCGAGGATGCCGGCCTTGGCCGCCGGCGTGTCGTCGATCGGCGAGATCACCTTCATGCTGGCGTTGTCTGGCTGCTGCTGCAGCTCAACGCCGATGCCTTCGTAGGCGCCGCTGGCCTGTTCGTCGAAGGCCTGCGCGTCTTCCTTGTTGAAGTAGGTGCTGTGCGGGTCGAGGTCGAGCAGCAGGCCACGCACCGCTGCCTGCATCAGCTTCTTGTCATCGACCGGATCGACGTAGGCGGCCCGCACTGCGTTGTAGACGGCCACGAAGCGGCGGATGTCCTCCAGCGGCACCTTCGAGGTCACCGCCTCCTCGCTGCTCGCTGCCTGCCCGCCGGTTTCCTGGCTCGGGGCGGGCGCGGTCTGCTGCGCCCAGGACAGCGCTGGCAACAGGGCCAGCAAGAGGGTGGCGGTACGGGCTGCGCGCATGGATCACTCCTGTCGACGGTGGCATGGTGCCCAAGGCACATGCACCGATTATGCGCGAAGCACAGCTAAATTCCCGTTGAATCCAGCCCGCACCTGGCGAGCGGGGATTCAGCGCCGCTGCAGCCAGCTGTCCGGATTCACCGGTTGCCCGCCACGACGCAGCTCGAAGTACAGCGCGGTGACCCCTTGGCCCCCCGAGTTGCCGACCTTGGCCACCGCATCGCCACGGCTGACCCGTGCACCGGCGTCCTTGAGCAGGGTGTCGTTGTGGGCGTACAGGCTCATGTAGCCATTGCCGTGGTCGACGATCAGGATCATGCCGTAGCCGGTCATCCAGTCGGAGAACACCACGGTACCGTCGGCCACAGCGGTGACGGTGCTGCCGGCCGGTGCGCCGATCAGCACGCCGCTGCTGGTACGCCCGTCAGGCAGCTTGCCGCCGTAGCGGGCCAGCAGGTTGCCGGACAACGGCCAACCCAGGCCCCCCACCTTCGGGGCCGGTGCGGAAGCCACCGCCGGCGGAACCTTGGTGGGCGGTGGCGGCCGTCCCTGTGCCGCGGCCTGGCGTGCGGCACGTTCGGCAGCGGCCTTCTCCGCTGCCGCACGGCGCGCAGCCGCGCGACGCTCGGCCTCGGCACGGGCGGCGGCCGCACGCAGATTGGCCAGCAGTGTTTCCAGCGCCTTGGCGTCCTGGCCCAGCGCCTGTTCCTTCTCGCGCTGGTCCTTGAAGCGCTCGTCCAGCGAGGCCACGGTCTTTGCACGATCGCGGCGGTCGGCTTCCAGCGCCGCTGCCTGCTGCTTCTGGTCCTGCTGCGCCCCCTGCAGCTTCTGCTTGCGCTCGGCAATCTGCGCCTGCAGCGCTTCCAGTTCCTTCAGGTCGGCGGTCAGCGTGGTGATGCGCTGGGCCCGCTCACGCTGCAGGTAGCGGTGGTAGGCCAGGGCACGGTTGGCATCGGCCACCGTGTCCTGCGACAACAGCAGTTTCAACGGTGCATGGTTGCCCAGCTGGTAGGCCGCGCGCAGCAGGCCGGCCAGCTCGCGGTGCTGCTGGGCGAGGTTGGCCTGCAACGTGCTGCGGCGCTGTTCGGCCTCGGCCAGGGCCCTTCCCTGCTCGCGCAGCGCGGTTTCGGTCTGCGCAAGCGCACGGCCGGTGCGGGCCACCTTTTCATCTGCCTCACGCAGCTGCTGTGAGGCCTGGCCGCGCTGGCCCTCGATCTGCCGACGCTCCTGCGCCACGCCCTTCAGCTCACTGCGCAGCTTCTGCAGCTTGCGCTCGGTCTCGCGCGTGGTCTGCGCGGCGCCCGGCAGCGGCAACGCCAGTGCCAAAGCCAGCCCCAACAGCAGGCAGCGCCCGCCGCGAGCAGCGGCGATGTGATGTCGGCGTGATGGGAAGGCGTTGTTGCGCAAGGGCTTTCCAGTGACTTCAGGCAGTTGCAGGGGGTACCGGGGAATGGTGACATCTCCGCACGCGGCCTGCCAGCCGCACATCCATCGAGGTCCCCATGAAAGCTCTCTCCATTCCGCTGCTGTTGGGCGTACTGCTGGTCACCGGGCCAGTGGCAGCGCAGGAAAACATCAGCAAGGTCAACGGCAGCATCAGCGCCGAACCCGGCCAGCGCTACGGCAAGCTGGACACCGTCAACGGCGGCATCCGCGTCGGCGAAGGCGTCGAGACCGGCAGCATCGACACAGTCAACGGCGGGGTCAAGGTCGCCGATCGCGCGCGCACCGGCAAGATCGAAACGGTCAACGGCGGCGTACGCCTGGGCCGCGAAGTGATCGCACACGGCAGCGTCAGCACCGTCAACGGCAGCATCTTCAGCGATCGCGGCAGCCAGATCGAAGGCGGCGTTGAAACCGTGAACGGTGGCATCGGGCTGGTCGAAAGCCGCGTCGGCAACGACGTGGAAACCGTCAACGGTGACATCACCGTGGGCATCGGTTCGCAGGTCAAGGGCGGTGTGCACGTGCGCAAGCCAAACTTCAGCGTCTCGCTGACCGCCAGCCGCAAGCCACGCGTGATCATCGGTCCGAATGCCGTGGTGGACGGCCCGTTGCAGTTCGAACGCGAGGTGGTGCTGTACGTGCACCGCACGGCCCGCATCGGCCCGGTCACCGGCGCCGAGCCGATCCCGTTCGACACCGAAACCGCTCCGGCGGACTGAGCACACCGCGCCCATCGGTTCGGTGATACTCGCTGTTACCGGTCGTACACGTGGTGCGGCCGCCCTTTGTTTTCCAGGAATCGACGATGCCCCGCAAACTCCTCCTGTGCCTGGCCGCTGCGGCCGCGCTCAGTGCCTGCAAAGGCGAAGACACGCCGGCGCCCGCGCCGGCCACCGACACCGCCGCTGCCAAGCCGGCGGCCCATGCGTTCTCGCCGGAGATCAACGCCGGCGACTTCGCCGAGATGGTCAAGACGCTGGCTTCGGATGAATTCGAAGGCCGCGCCCCGGGCAGCAAGGGCGAGGAACTGACGGTCAACTACATCCGCGACCAGATGCAGCGCATCGGCCTGCAGCCCGGCAACGGCGACAGCTGGTTCCAGGATGTGCCGATGACCGAGACCACGGCCGACGAATCGACCGTGCTGAAGATCACCCAGGGCGGCAAGACCACCGAGCTGAAGTTCGGCACCGACATGGTGGTGGGTACCCGTACCGGCCAGGCCGAGGTGAAGGTCGATGCCAGCGACCTGGTGTTCGTCGGCTACGGCGTCGACGCGCCGGAGCAGAAGTGGAACGACTACGCCGGCCAGGACTGGAAGGGCAAAACGGTCGTCATGTTCGTCAACGACCCGGGCTTCCATGTCGATGACGCGAAGCTGTTCGACGGCAAGCGCATGACCTATTACGGGCGCTGGACCTACAAGTTCGAGGAGGCTGCGCGAAAGGGCGCCGCTGCCGCGCTGATCGTGCACGACACCGCCGGCGCTTCCTACGGCTGGGATGTGGTGAAGAACTCCTGGGCAGGCCCGCAGTACGACCTGCCGGCCAAGGATGACCCGGAAGCCCGCATTCCGGTGCAGGGCTGGCTGAGTGCCGACGCTGCCAAGGCGCTGTTCGCCGGTGCCGGCCTGGACCTGGCGCAGGCCTACAAGGACGCCAGCAAGCGCGGCTTCAAGCCGGTGCCGCTGAAGGCCACCGCTGCGGTCGATCTGAAGAGCCAGATCGCGCAGAAGCAATCGCGCAACGTGGTGGGCGTACTGCCGGGCAGCAAGCGTGCCGACGAGGCCGTGCTGTACATGGCGCACTGGGATCACCTGGGCAAGCACGAGGGCGAGACCGGCGACAACATCTACAACGGCGCGGTCGACAACGCGACCGGCGTGGCCGGCATTCTCGAAGTGGCCGAAGCAATGGCCCACCAGGAGCCGAAGCCGGAACGTTCGGTGGTGTTCCTGGCGGTGACCCTGGAAGAATCCGGCCTGCTGGGTTCGAAGTACTATGTTGCCCATCCGACCTTCCCGCTGGACAAGATCGCCGGCGTGATCAACATCGATGCGATGTCGGTGGCTGGCCGTGCCAAGGACGTGACCGTCACCGGCTTCGGCAGCTCGGAGCTGGAAGACATCCTCAAGCCGCTGGCCGCGGCCCAGGACCGTACCCTGCACGGCGAGACCTCGGTACAGAGTGGCTTCTACTTCCGTTCCGATCACTTCAACTTCGCCAAGGCCGGTGTGCCGGCCCTGTACGCCGATGGCGGCGAAGACCTGCGCGAGGGTGGCGTGGACGCGGGCCGCAAGGCTGCAGCCGACTACGGCGCCAACCGCTACCACGGCCCGAAGGACGAGTTCGATGCGGCCACCTGGAAGCTGGACGGCACCGTCGAAGACCTGCAGCTGATGTACGGCGTCGGCAAGGAACTGGCCGGTGGCGATCGTTGGCCGAACTGGTACGAAGGCAACCCGTTCAAGGCAGCCCGCGACGCGATGATGAAGGACAAGGCCCCGGCTGCGGCGAAGTAGCGTCGAGCTTGCTCGACTGAGTACTGAAGCAAGCCAAGGCGGCGCCCGCAAGGGCGCCGCTTTTTTGTGTGTGATCGCGCCCTGCAGTTTTAGATGCCAACCTTGGTTGGCGCCGTGGTTCCATGCAGAGAGCATCCACGCATGGCGTGGATCTACTTGTAGTGCCTGCCGCTGGCCGGCAAACGATCGCTGTGTGGGCCTGCTGTTGGTAGCCGCCAACCTTGGTTGGCGCCGTGGTTCCATGCAGAGAGCATCCACGCATGGCGTGGATCTACCGGTAGTGCCGGCCGCTGGCCGGCAATCACAGCGACGCGCACTGTCTGGACCTGCTGCCGGGGGTTGGCACCGCTCTTCGCAGGGACAGCCATCCACGCATGGCGTGGATCTACCGGCCGGTCTGCAGCCACGGCAGTGGCGGGCCCCGGGCGCCCCACCCCCCCCAAAGCGCGCCAAAAAAAAAAAAACCCACCCTTAGCGAC
>NZ_JBDJKU010000121.1:0-6102 GCF_039673015.1 Stenotrophomonas sp. TWI1409 | reverse complement strand
TGCCAAGCCTACACGGACGTACTTGCGGCGTCCCCGCAATCCGACACCGCCCCGCCAACCCACGGATCACCCCAGAGCCGGCTGTTGCCTTTGACGTTGCTCTGGCTTGAAGGCTTCTGCAGGTGCAGGGCGCAGCCCTGCCGAACCCCCGCCGGGGTAAACTAGCCGGATGGCTTCCCGTCCCGCGCACGACCTGCTCCAACGCGTCTTTGGTTACGACGATTTCCGTGGTCCCCAGCAGGACATCGTGGAGCATGTGGCTGCCGGTCATGATGCCCTGGTGCTGATGCCCACCGGCGGCGGCAAGTCGCTCTGCTACCAGGTGCCGGCCCTGCTGCGTGACGGTTGTGGCATCGTCATCTCGCCGCTGATCGCGCTGATGCAGGATCAGGTCGAAGCCCTGCGCCAGCTCGGCGTGCGTGCCGAGTACCTGAATTCCACCCTGGATGCCGAGACCGCCGGGCGCGTCGAGCGCGAACTGCTCGCCGGCGAGCTGGACATGCTCTATGTCGCTCCCGAGCGGCTGCTGACCGGCCGCTTCCTGTCACTGCTGTCGCGCAGCCAGATCGCCCTGTTCGCCATCGACGAAGCACACTGCGTGTCGCAGTGGGGCCATGATTTCCGCCCCGAGTACCGCCAGCTGACCGTGCTGCACGAGCGTTGGCCACAGATCCCGCGGATCGCGCTCACCGCCACCGCCGATCCGCCGACCCAGCGCGAGATCGCCGAGCGCCTCGATCTGCAGGAAGCACGCCACTTCGTCAGCTCCTTCGATCGCCCCAACATCCGCTACACCGTGGTGCAGAAGGACAACGCCCGCAAGCAGCTGACCGATTTCCTGCGCGGCCACCGCGGCGAGGCCGGCATCGTCTACTGCATGTCGCGGCGCAAGGTCGAAGAGACCGCCGAATTCCTCTGCGGCCAGGGCTTCAACGCCCTGCCCTACCATGCCGGCCTGCCACCGGAAGTACGCGCCAGCAACCAGCGCCGCTTCCTGCGCGAGGACGGTATCGTGATGTGCGCCACCATCGCCTTCGGCATGGGCATCGACAAGCCGGACGTGCGTTTCGTCGCGCATACCGATCTGCCCAAGTCGATGGAAGGCTACTACCAGGAAACCGGCCGCGCCGGCCGTGATGGCGAGGCCGCCGAGGCCTGGCTGTGCTACGGCCTGGGTGACGTGGTGCTGCTCAAGCAGATGATCGAGCAGTCCGAAGCCGGCGAAGAGCGCAAGCAGCTGGAGCGGTCCAAGCTGGACCACCTGCTGGGCTACTGCGAATCCATGCAGTGCCGCCGCCAGGTGCTGCTGGCCGGTTTCGGCGAGACCTATCCCCAGCCCTGCGGCAACTGCGACAACTGCCTGACCCCGCCCGCCTCCTGGGACGCGACCATCCCGGCGCAGAAGGCGCTGAGCTGTGTCTATCGCAGCGGCCAGCGTTTCGGCGTCGGCCACCTGATCGATGTCCTGCGCGGCAGCGAGAACGAAAAGGTGAAGCAGCAGGGCCACGACAAGCTCAGCACCTACGCGATCGGCCGCGACCTCGACGCGCGCACCTGGCGCAGCGTGTTCCGCCAGCTGGTCGCCGCCAGCCTGCTGGAAGTGGACAGCGAGGGCCACGGTGGCCTGCGCCTGACCGATGCAAGCCGCGACGTGCTGACCGGCCGCCGCCAGATCAGCATGCGCCGCGACCCGGCCAGCAGCACCAGCGGGCGCGAGCGCAGCGCGCAGCGCACCGGCCTGTCGGTGCTGCCGCAGGATCTGGCGCTGTTCAACGCGCTGCGCGGCCTGCGTGCCGAACTGGCCCGCGAACAGAATGTGCCGGCCTTCGTGATCTTCCACGACAGCACTCTGCGCAACATCGCCGAACAGCGCCCGACCAGCCTGGACGAACTGGCCCGGGTCGGCGGCATCGGCGGCACCAAGCTGAGCCGCTACGGCCCGCGCCTGGTCGAGATCGTGCGCGAAGAAGGATAGCGGCTCTACATTGGTGCTGGTCCAACCTTGAACCGGCCATTCAGCCTGAAGTGCATCCGCGCCCGCTTGCAGCTAGATTAGCGTCATGTCCCTGGCCTCGACCCTGCTCCGTGTCGTGCTCATGCTCAGCCTGTTGCTCAACGGGCTGAACGCGGCCATGGCCAGTGGTCACGAGGAAATGGGCCGGATGGCGCACGCCGTAGCCACTGCTGTTGACGGCGGCACCGCCGACTGCCACCACCACGCCGGCATGCAGGCCGACGAGGCTCCGCAGGCCAAGGCCCCCGCCCATGACGCTCATTGCCAGATCAAGGACTGCGTGCGCAGCTGTGCCCAGCACCCGCTGCTGGTAGTGCTGCCGTTGCCGGTCATGGCCGGCCCGGCATTGTCGCTGGCCCCGCAGCCGATGCCGGCCAATGGCCGCCCGGCGCCGCCGCTGCCGCCGATCTCGCGTCCTCCCATCGGCTGATTCCACACGCATCGTGCGCCCTGCGCACCGCAGCCGGCCGCCTGCCGGCGTCTTTACGTGTCTGGAGTCACCATCATGAATACCCGCATTCCCCCCGGTCCGGGCGCTGTGCCCATGCCGTCGCGCCGCCTGTTCGTGCAGGGCCTGGCCGCCGGCGGCGTGGTTGCCGGCATCGCCGCTGTCGGCGTGCCGCAGCGCGCGCTCGCCGCCGCCACGGCCGCCCCACGGCTGGCCGGCGCCCCCGCCGTGCTCAGCGACACCCGCATCGAACTGGCCATCGGCGAATCGCTCGCCAATTTCACCGGCCGCACCCGCCCGGCGATCACCGTCAACGGCTCGCTGCCGGCACCGATCCTGCGCTGGCGCGAAGGCCAGACCGTCGACCTGTTCGTGCGCAACACGCTGGAACGCCACCCGACCTCGATCCACTGGCACGGCATCCTGCTGCCCGCCAACATGGACGGCGTGCCCGGCCTGAGCTTCAACGGCATCGGCCCCGGCGAGACCTACCACTACCACTTCGAGCTGAAGCAGTCGGGCACCTACTGGTACCACAGCCACTCCATGTTCCAGGAGCAGGCTGGTCTGTACGGCGCGCTGATCATCGACCCGGCCGAACCGGCGCCGTACCACCACGACCGCGAGCACGTGATCATGCTGTCGGACTGGACCGACATGGACCCGGGCGCGCTGTTCCGCCGCATGAAGAAGCTGGCGGCCTACGACAATTACTACATGCGCACGCTGCCGGACTTCCTGCGCGACGCGAAACGCGACGGCTGGTCGGCGGCGCTGTCCGACCGTGGCATGTGGGGCCGGATGCGGATGACGCCCACCGATATCTCCGACATCAACGCGCACACCTATACCTACCTGATGAACGGCACCGCCCCGGCCGGCAACTGGACCGGCCTGTTCCGCAGCGGCGAGAAGGTGCTGCTGCGCTTCATCAATGGCGGGTCGATGACCTACTTCGACGTACGCATTCCTGGCCTGAAGATGACCGTGGTCGCTGCCGACGGCCAGTACATCCACCCGGTGAGCATCGACGAATTCCGCATCGCCCCGGCCGAAACCTACGATGTGATCGTCGAACCGAGCGGCCAGGATGCCTACACGATCTTCTGCCAGGACATGGGCCGCACCGGCTACGCCGCCGGAACACTGGCGGTTCGCCATGGCCTGCAGGCACCGATTCCCGCGCGCGACCCACGTCCGTTGCTGACGATGAGCGACATGGGTCACGACAAGGGCAGTGGTGGCCACGGCGGTCACGACATGGCCGCGATGAAAAGCATGGAAGGTGGCTGCGGCGCCAGCATGGGCCACGGCGCGCACGGCGGCGGCGATGCCGCCAGCAAGGCACCGAAGCACCCTGCCAGCGAACGCAACAACCCGCTGGTGGACATGCAGAGCTCGGCCTCCGAACCGAAGCTGGACGACCCCGGCATCGGCCTGCGCGACAACGGCCGCCAGGTGCTGACCTACGGCGCGATGCGCAGCCTGTTCGAAGACCCGGATGGCCGCGAGCCGAGCCGCGAGATCGAACTGCACCTGACCGGACACATGGAGAAGTTCTCCTGGTCGTTCGATGGCATCCCGTTCGCCAGCGCCGAACCACTGCGGCTGAACTACGGCGAGCGCATGCGCATCGTGCTGGTCAACGACACCATGATGCAGCACCCGATCCATCTGCACGGCGTGTGGAGCGATCTGGAAAACGCACAGGGCGAGTTCCAGCTGCGCAAGCACACCATCGACATGCCGCCGGGCACCCGCCGCAGCTATCGCGTGCGCGCCGATGCACTCGGCCGCTGGGCCTACCACTGCCATCTGCTGTACCACATGGAAGCGGGCATGATGCGCGAAGTGAGGATCGAAGAATGAGCCGCTCACTGCTTTCCCCCAGCCTGCTGGCCCTGGGCCTGGCCGCTGCATTGCCGGTGTTCGCGCAGTCGCACGCTGGTCATGACATGGCCGCGATGGATCCGCCCGCGAAAACCGCGAAGACGCCGGTCGAACCTGTCGATCATTCGAAGATGGATCATTCGAAGATGGATTCGGGCGCGATGGACCACTCAGCCATGGATCACTCGAAGATGGATCATGGCGCGAGGCAGCCGGCGACGATGGACCATTCCACGATGGATCATTCCACGATGGACCACGCCGCGATGGGCCACGGATCGCCTGCACCGACCGAACCGCGCGAACCCATCCCGGTGCCGACCGATGCCGACCGCGCCGCGGCCTTCCCGCCCATCGCCCACGGTGCGATGGAACATGCGCCAGAGATCAACAGCCTGCTGCTGATCGACCGTCTGGAACATTGGGATGGCAAGAGCAGCAATGGTCAGGCCTGGGAAGCGACCGGTTGGATCGGCGGCAACATCAACCGCCTGTGGCTGCGCACCGATGGCGAACGCAGCCGTGGCCGCACCGAGTCGTCGTCGCTGGAAGCGCTTTATGGCCGCAGCGTGTCGCCGTGGTGGGACGTGCTGGTCGGCGTGCGCCAGGACTTCCGCCCGGCCGACTCGCGCACATGGGCGGCCGTCGGCATCCAGGGCCTGGCGCCGTACAAGTTCGAGAGCTCGGCCACGCTGTACATGGGCTCCGGCGGCCAGGTGCTGGCCAAGGCCGAGGTCGAGTACGACGTGCTGCTGACCAACCGCCTGATTCTGCAGCCGCTGCTGGAAGCCACCGTCGCGGCCAAGGACGAAAAGGAGTACGGCATCGGCCGTGGCCTGAACAAGGTCGAAGCCGGGCTGCGACTGCGCTATGAGTTCAGCCGCCGCTTCGCGCCCTACATCGGCATCAGCCACGAACGCACGTTTGGTGACACCGCCGACTAC
This sequence comes from Stenotrophomonas sp. TWI1409, assembly GCF_039673015.1. Lineage (NCBI taxonomy): Bacteria > Pseudomonadati > Pseudomonadota > Gammaproteobacteria > Lysobacterales > Lysobacteraceae > Stenotrophomonas > Stenotrophomonas sp. TWI1409. Next base: position 806 of record NZ_JBDJKU010000121.1, on the reverse strand, counting down.
GCCGGTGACCACGCACGCGACACACGCTGGGTGGCCGGCGTGCGCATGTGGTTCTGAGCAGCAGTTCGTGAGCAATGGCCAGCCCCGGCAGCCGCCGGGGCCGGCTACACTGCGCCACGTTCCAATGCAGGCACCGCTATGTCGTTGCAGATCCGCCGCGCCACCCTTGCCGACGTCGACGCGCTGTCGGCCATCGCGATTGCCACCTACAACGAAACCTGGGGCGATTCCTATCCGCCGCAGGAGCTGCACGATTTCCTGCAGGCGCACTACAGCAGCGAGCCGCAGCGCATCGAACTGTCCGATCCACGCAGTGCCATCTGGCTGTTGATGGACGGTGACGCCGTGGTCGGCTATCTGGCCGCCGGTGCCAACACCCTGCCGCACACGGATGCACGCGACGGCGACATCGAACTGAAGCGGTTCTACATCCTGGCCGCACACCAGAACGGCGGCCATGGTGCACGCATGATGGACGCGTTCATGGCCTGGCTGGACCAGCCGCAGCGCCGCACCCTGTGGGTGGGCGTGTGGGAAGAGAATTTCGGCGCACAGCGCTTCTATGCGCGTTACGGCTGCAGCAAGGTTGGCGAGTACGACTTCATCGTCGGCGACACCCACGACCGCGAGTTCATCCTGCGGCGGCCGTGATCACGCGCTCCATGTAGAGTCGAGCCATGCTCGACTGCACCTAACCTGTAGAGTCGAGATCCTATGTTCGTGGTCAAGCCTGCTGGAAGCAGGCTTGACCCACCTTCAGCATGGCCGGATCGAAGTCCCGGCCGCTTTTGAAGACACCCCAGGCG
>NZ_JBDJKU010000120.1:0-6191 GCF_039673015.1 Stenotrophomonas sp. TWI1409 | reverse complement strand
TGGGCGCGGCGGGGGCCGCCCCCCGGGTTCTCTGTCTGGGCGGCCCGGGGCCCGCCACTACCGCAAACAGAACCTGAAAGCGATTACATCCCTGCAAACGCCATTGAATACGTATGCAGGGTGATTCCCGCGAAGAACGCGCTGCCTACCATAGCGGCGACGACAGCGGCCACCGCGTCGCACGTCCACGGTCACTCCGGGACGTTCACGAATCGATCTGCAACATTGCCTGGGAGGGGAAAATGTTGAACCACAAGCGCAGCGCGCTGAGCATCGCGCTGGCCGTTGTCCTGGCGCCGACGCTGGCGTCGGCACAGTCCACGCAGAGCACCACCACGCCGGCCGCCACCGCCGCCACCAACCTGGATACGGTGCAGGTCACCGGCATCCGCCGCGGCATCGAGAACGCAATCGCGATCAAGCAGGACGCCACCTCGGTGGTCGAAGCGATCTCCGCCGAAGACATCGGCAAACTGCCCGACGTCAGCATCGCCGAATCCATCTCGCGCCTGCCCGGCCTGGCCGCGCAGCGTGTGGCCGGCCGTGCGCAGGTGATCAGTGTGCGTGGCCTGTCGCCCGACTTCGCCACCACCCTGCTCAATGGCCGTGAAGTGGTCAGCACCGGCGACAACCGCGGCGTCGAATTCGACCAGTACCCGTCCGAGCTGGTCAACGGCGTGACCGTGTACAAGACCCCGGACGCGGCGCTGGTCGGCCAGGGCCTGTCGGGCACCATCGACATGCAGACCGCACGCCCGCTCAGCTTCGGCGAGCGCGTGATCGCGGTCAGCGGCCGCTACCAGAAGAGCTCCCTGGGCCGCGCCGCCAACATCGACCCGTATGGCAACCGTTTCAGCGCCAGCTACATCGACCAGTTCTTCGACAACACCCTGGGCATCGCCATTGGTTATGCGCACAGCGACATGCCGATCCAGGAGAACCAGGTCGGCTTGTACGAACCCTGGACCACCGAACACACCGACAAGGGCGAGCGTCGCGGAATCGCACCTGGCACCTACTTCACCGATGGCATCAAGGCCCTGCGCCGCACCGGCAACAACAAGCGCGACGGCGTGATGGCAACGATCCAGTTCCGCCCCAGCAACAGCTGGACCAGCACCTTCGATGCGTTCCATACCGCAGCCGAGCAGATCGACACCGCCAACCAGTTCGAGCTGAGCCTCAGCGGCAACGGCGAGGACAGCAACAATCCCAACGCGATCCTGCCGGTGTTCAGCAATGTCGGTCGCAATGCCGATGGCAGCTTTACCGGTGGCACGATCAACAATGCATACCCGCTGGTGCGCGGCATGTACAACAAGCGCAAGGACAAGATCGATGCGTTCGGCTGGAACAACGAGTTCAACGTCGGTGGCGTGAAGCTGGTCGCCGACCTGAACTACTCCAAGGCGACCCGCCGCGAGATCAACCTGGAAAACAACCTGCAGCTGGTGCCGCGCCCGCAGTTCGACACGATCGGCCTGGTGGTGAACAACAACAGCTTCTCGCAGATCACGCCGGGTCGTGACTACTCCAATCCGGACAGCCTGTTCCTGACCAACACGATCTATGGTTCCGGCTACGGCAAGGTGCCGGAGGTGGAAGATCGCTTGAAGGGTGCCAAGCTGGCGGCGACGCTGCCGGTTCCCGAGGCCATGTCCAGCTGGTTCTCGGATGTGGACGTGGGCGTGAACTATGCCGACCGTCGCAAGCAGAAGGCCCAGGCCGAAGGCAACATCCTGCTCGGCGCCCAAGGCGAATCCACCATCGCACCGGACCTGCAGTACCGCCCGGTCAACCTCGGTTTCGCCGGCATTGGCTACATCCCGTCGTGGAATGTGCCGGCAGCCGTCGGTCGTTACATGACCTTCAACCCGGTCGACAACCTGGACTACCTGATTCCGAAATCCTGGACGGTCGAGGAGAAGATCACCACGGCGTGGGCACGCCTGAACATCAATACCGACATCGGCGTGGTCGGCGTGCGCGGCAACATCGGCGTGCAGATGCAGCACACCGACCAGAGCTCGGATTCGCGCTACTGGGACAGCTCGCAGCCGGCGGGCAGCAACATCCAGCCCTTCTCTGCCGGCAAGACCTACAAGGATTGGCTGCCAAGCTTGAACCTGGTGTTCATGTTCCCGCACCAGCAGACGCTGCGCTTCGCCGCCGCCAAGCAGGTCGCGCGCCCGCGCGTGGACCAGATGCGTGCCGGCCTGGAATTCGGCGTGGATACCAACAACGGCCGCCCCGGTGGCAGCGGTGGCAATCCGCTGCTCGATCCGTGGCGCGCCACCGCGCTGGATCTGTCCTATGAGAAGTACTTCGGCGAGAAGGCCTACGTGGCTGCGGCGATCTTCTACAAGGACCTGAAGAGCTACGTATACACGCAATCGGTGGACAACTACGACTTCAGCGGCCTGCTCGGCAACTACGTGCCACCGCCGGGCATGACCGCACCGGTGCTGACCACCGGCACCTTCTCCACGCCGCAGAACGGCAAGGGCGGCACCTTGAAGGGTCTGGAGCTGACCGGGTCGTTCCCGCTGGAGATGCTGACCGACAGCCTGCGCGGCTTCGGCGTGCAGGCCAGCGCGACCTTCAACAAGAGCGACATCACCATCCTGGATCCGGAGAGCGCCTCCAGTGTGGGCACCGACCCGATCAGCCTGCCGGGACTGTCCAAGCGCGTGTACAACTTCACCGCCTACTACGAACGCAGCGGCTTTGAAGCACGCGTGAGCCAGCGCCGCCGTTCGGACTTCATCGGTGAGATCGGCAACTTCAACGGCAATCGCACGCTGCGCTACGTGGTGGGCGAGAACGTGACCGATGCACAGGTCAGCTACACCTTCAGCGACAGCAGCAGCCTGCGCGGGCTGACCCTGCTGCTGCAGGGCAGCAACCTGACCAACGAGCCGTACCGCACCTACGCCGGCAGCAAGGACCGCCCGCTGGAATACATCGAGTGGGGCCGCACCTACATGCTGGGCGTGAACTACAAGTTCTGACCACGACCGGGTAGTGCCGGCCGCTGGCCGGCAGCGACTCATCGGAAACCCGCTGCGCAGGCAGCGGGTTTTCTTTTGCGCGGATGCCGGCCGTTGGTCGGCAAGGCCCATCCACGCATGGCGTGGATAAGGGCCATCCCCAGTAGATCCACGCCATGCGTGGATGCCCTTCACCGGAAGCCCACCCACAAAAAAGGGACGGGGCGCTTCGGCCCCGTCCCCGCAAGTACCGCCACCGGAGAAAACGGTCAGCTGCGTCGGGCGCAATACACCGCGCGCGGCGGCAGCTGGAGTTCATTGCCCTGCACCGTGCCCGCATCCGGGCCCGGCACCGCCACCTGCTGCCAGTTGCCCGGCGGCAGCGGATGGCTCACCGCCTCGGCCGACAGGTTGAAGGCCAGCAGGAGGGTTTCATCTGCAAGCATACGCTCGAACAGCAGCACTGGCTCGGCGCTTTCGATGAATCGGATGCTGCCATGCAGGAGTGCCGGCTGGCTATGCCGCCAGGCCAGGAACCCGCGGAACGCAGCCAGGACCGAGTCCGGGTCGCGCTCCTGCACCGCCACGGCCGCGGCACGGTGCTCGGGCGGGATCGGCAGCCACGGCTGGCCGGCGGTGAAACCGGCCAGCGGCGCATCGGTCCACGGCAGCGGGGTCCGGCAGCCATCGCGGCCCTTGAAGTTGGGCCAGAAGGTGATGCCATAGGGGTCCTGCAGGGCCTCGAACGGCACCTCGGCCTCGGCCAGGCCCAGTTCCTCGCCCTGGTACAGGCAGACCGAGCCGCGCAGCGAGCACAGCATCGCCACCAGCATCCTCGCCAGGCGCGGGTCAGCCGGGTGGCCGCCCCAGCGGCTGACCGCCCGCTCCACGTCGTGATTCGAAACCGCCCAGCACGGCCAGCCTTCGATCATCGCCGCTTCCAGCCGCGAGACCGTGTCGCGGATATAGGCCGCGCTGTAGTCGTCCACCAGCAGCTCGAAGCTGTAGCCCATGTGCAGGCGGCCATCGCGGGTGTACTCGGCGGTGGTGGCCAGCGAGTCCTCCGAGGAGATCTCACCCAGGCTGACCGCCCCCGGGTACTCGTCCAGCAGCGCGCGCAGCCTCTCCAGGAACGGCAGGTTCTCCGGCTGGGTGTTGTTGTAATAGTGGTACTGGTAGGCGTACGGGTTGTCCGGGCTGAAGCCGCGACCGAAGCGCTTCTCCGCCGGCTTGGCCGGGTTGTCGCGCAGCTGCGCGTCATGGAAGCAGAAGTTGATCGCATCCAGGCGGAAGCCATCCACGCCGCGGTCCAGCCAGAAGCGCACGTTGTCCAGGGTGGCCTGCTGCACGTCCGGGTGATGGAAGTTCAGGTCTGGCTGGTCGACCAGGAAGTTGTGCAGGTAGTACTGCTCTCGGCGCGGCTCCCACTGCCAGGCGCCGCCGCCGAACAGCGACAGCCAGTTATTGGGCGGCGTGCCGTCCTCGCGCGGGTCCGCCCATACGTACCAGTCGGCCTTGGGGTTGGTCCGGTCCTGGCGGCTCTCGCGGAACCAGGCGTGCTCGATCGAGGTATGGCTCAGCACCTGGTCGATCATCACCTTCAGGCCCAGACCGTGCGCCTTGGCCAGCAGGCGGTCGAAGTCGTCCAGGCTGCCGAACAGCGGGTCGACGTCGCGGTAGTCGGCGATGTCGTAGCCGAAGTCGGCCATCGGCGATTTGAAGAACGGCGAGATCCAGATCGCGTCCACGCCCAGCGTTGCGATGTGGTCCAGGCGCTGGATGATGCCCGGCAGGTCGCCTACCCCGTCGCCGTTGGCGTCAAGGAAACTGCGCGGGTAGATCTGGTAGATGACGGCTCCGCGCCACCATGGATAGTGCGACATCGACAGCCCCCCTCCGGGCGTGCGGGACCCGCCGGGAGCGGGCCGAAATCCTGATGCCGCAAGCTTAGCGGTGGCCTCACGGGCATGGCGCAACCTGCATACGTATTCACGCAGGCGGCATCCGTGGCCGGGCCGCGGACGCCGGCCTGCCCGGTTTGCGCCCGAATTCACAGGCAACGCCTATAATCAGCGATGAGCCTGAAAGCCTGATCGCATGACCATCACCGAAGACACCCGTCCCGCCCTGGGCCTGCCCCAGATCCAGTCGCTTGCCGCGGCCGACATGGCCGCCGTCGACGCCCTGATCCGGCGCCGCCTGTCCTCGGACGTCGTGCTGATCAACCAGATCGCCGACCACATCATTTCCGCCGGCGGCAAGCGCCTGCGCCCGATGCTGGTGATGCTGGCCGGCCATGCGGTTGGCCAGGCCGGCCCGGACCACCACCAGCTGGCGGCGATCATCGAGTTCATCCACACCTCCACCCTGCTGCACGACGACGTGGTGGACGAATCCAGCCTGCGCCGTGGCCGCAGCACCGCCAACGCCCTGTGGGGCAACGCGCCCAGCGTGCTGGTCGGCGACTTCCTGTACTCGCGCAGCTTCCAGCTGATGGTCGAGCTGGAGCGCATGTCGGTGATGCAGATCCTGGCCGATGCCACCAACCGCATCGCCGAGGGTGAAGTGCTGCAGCTGCTGCACGTGCACAACCCGGATACCGACGAAGCGGCCTACCTGCGCGTGATCGAGCGCAAGACCGCCGTGCTGTTCGCCGCCGGCACCCGTCTGGGCGCGCTGGCCAGCGGCGTGGACGAAGCCACCCAGCAGGCCCTGTTCGACTACGGCATGCACCTGGGCTACGCGTTCCAGATCGCCGACGACGTACTGGACTACTCGGCCAACGCCGAAGAGCTGGGCAAGAACCTGGGCGACGACCTCGCCGAGGGCAAGGCCACGCTGCCCCTGATCCATGCCATGGCCCATTCGGACGCCGCCACCCGCGAACGCCTGCGCACCATCGTGCAGGACGGCGACGCCTCGGCGATGCCGGAAGTGCTGGCCGCGATCCGCGCTACCGGCGGCCTGGAGTACAGCCGCGCGCGTGCCGAGGAATATGCCGAGGCCGCCGAGCGCGCGCTCGATGGCCTGGCCGACAATGATGCCGTGGCTGCCCTGCGCGGCCTGGCCCGCTACGCGGTGCAGCGCTCGCATTGATGGGTTGAGGTGTGGCGACCCACGGGCGGCACCCCCCCAACCGGAAATACGGTGGCGTGCGCCCCGTTGGGGGGCCCGGAAAAGAGGGTTGGGGCCGCCCGTAGC
>NZ_JBDJKU010000119.1:0-6293 GCF_039673015.1 Stenotrophomonas sp. TWI1409 | reverse complement strand
TTTTTGTGTGTGGCCGCCCCGGCTCGCCCCCGCCAAGTGGTTGTTTTCGGCCCCCCCGCGCCGCCCACTACCGATAAAGAAACACGCCGGCTTGCGCCGGCGTTTTCTGATGGCTTACTGCGCCTTCTGGATCACTGCGCAGGCCAGGCGCGCACCGGCGTTGCCGGTCGGCTGGGTCTTGTAGTCATCCGCATCGGCATGGACGATCAGGCCGCGGCCGATGATGTCGAAGTCATCGCCCTTGCCGATGTTGACGTTGCTCGACACCGGGCCGTCGATGGTGGCCACGCCCTTGTCGTCGGCCTTGATGTTGGGCATGTCGCCACCGTGGTGCGGATCGGCGGACACGCTGCCGTGATCCTGCTTGCCCGGGTTGAAGTGGCCGCCGGCGCTCATGCCGTCCGGCGCGCTGCAGTCGCCCTTCTCGTGGATGTGGAAGCCGTGCTCGCTGCCCGGCTTCAGGCCGCTGATCTGGCCGGTCACGTGGACCTTGCCGTCAACCACCTTGAAGGTGACGCTGCCCTTGGTCTCGTTGCCCTGGGTCGGCGCCAGCTCGGCCGTGGCCGAGGCATCGGCAGCCGGTGCAGGTGCTGCGGCCGGTTCGGCGGTGGCGCCGTCGGCCGGAGCGGCCGGCGCGGTTTCAGCCTGCGGCGCGGCCGGCTGCTGGTTGCAGGCCGCCAGGCCCAGTGCAGCAATGGCTGCGAACAGCGAAGTGTGGATCAGACGCATGGAATTTCTCCCTGGATGATGCCTGCAGTGATCAGCGGACAACCCGGATCACGCCACAGGCGATGCGGACGCCGGCATTGCCGGCGGGCTGGCTGCGATAGTCGTCGGCGTTGGCATGCACGACCAGTGCACGTCCGGCGATATCGGTGGCGGCGCCTCCGCCAAGGGTAACGCCCTTGAGGTGGATATCGACGTTGGCGCGGCCCTGGGCGTCGGCACGCAGATTGTCCATGTCGCCCAGGTGGTGCTTGCCGGTGCCGGCGCGGCCATGCGCAGCGCCACCGGGATTGAAGTGATTGCCGGCACTGCTGGCATCCACCGCGCTGCAGTCGCCGCGCTCGTGGATGTGGAAGCCAGCCTGCTGCATCGGCTGCAGGCCACCGATCAGCCCGGTGATGTGGATGCCACCGGGCTCCACCATCAGCGCGATGCGGCCACTGACGATACTGGCCGAGGCCGGCGAGAGATTAGCCTCGGCCTGCTTGGCGGCGCTGACCACGGTCGGCGGTGGCGGGGTGGGTTCGGCCTTCTTCGGTGCACTGCCACAGGCAGACAGCAGCACGGCGGCGGACAACGGCAGGATGGCAAAGGACAGACGCATCGAAGACTCCTTGCAGGTGACACTACGGACGGCATCGTCCATGAACGATCAACGGTTCGGCAAGCGGGCGCGAGGATCGCGTGCAGGGACCGTTCAATGGCCCCCGCGACGGCGGCCAGCGCCCAGCTTGCGGGTAAGGGTATTGCGGCCAAGGCCCAGGCGGGCCGCGGCTTCAGCACGGCGGCCATGGGTGATCTGCAGCGCGGCCTCCAGCAGGGCATGGTCGACCCGCTCACGCACCTGCGCGTGCAGGCCTTCGGTGCCTTCGGCCAGCTGCCGGCGTGCCCATTCGGCCAGCAGCGCCTCCCACTGCCCCGGATCGGCGCTGGTGGTGCTGCTGCGACGACCGCGCGTACGGTTGAGCGCGGTATCGACGTCGGCCACGCCAATGGTGTCAGCGGCGGCCAACGCCGCCATCCGCCAGCACACGTTTTCCAGCTCGCGCACGTTGCCCGGCCAATCGTGTTCGCGCAGCGCCTGCAGTGCGGCAGCGGTCAGGCGCTTCGGCGGCGTATCCAGCTTGCGTGCGGCGGCGCCCAGGAACGTACTTGCCAGTTGTGCGATGTCCTCGCGACGCTCGCGCAGCGGTGGCAGCTGCAGGCGCACCACGTCCAGGCGATGCAGCAGATCGGCACGGAACTTCCCCTGCGCGACCAGGCCTTCCAGATCCTGGTGGGTGGCGGCAATCACCCGCACGTCGACGCGGATCAACTCGCGACCACCGACGCGGAAGAACTCGCCCTGTGCCAGCACGCGCAGCAGGCGGGTCTGCAGCGGCAACGGCATATCGCCTATTTCATCGAGGAACAGCGTGCCGCCGTTGGCCTGCTCGAAACGGCCGATATGGCGGCGCTGGGCACCGGTGAAGGCGCCGGCTTCGTGGCCGAACAACTCGCTTTCCAGCAGCTCGGACGGGATTGCAGCAGTATTGAGCGCGACGAACGGCCCCTGCGCGCGCGGCGATTCGCGATGCAGCGCATTGGCCACCAGCTCCTTGCCGGTGCCGGTTTCGCCGGTGATCAGCACCGCCAGCGGCGCCTGCGCCAGGCGGCCGATGGCACGGAACAGCGCGCGCATCGGCGGGGTATCGCCCACCAGTTGCGGTGGCTGGTCGCCATGCGCTTCCGCCGCAGGTGTGGGCGCCGCCAGTGCCGGTGCAACGGCCGGCAGCACACGCTGCGCCAGCGCCACGGCGTCGTCCAGATCGAACGGCTTGGACAGGAATTCATGCGCGCCACCGCGGAACGCACCGGCCGTGCTGGCCACGTCGGTGTAGGCCGACATCACCACCACCGGCAGCTGCGGCAGCGCGGCCTTGAGCTTGTCCAACAGCACCAGGCCATCGTCACCCGGCATGCGCACATCGGTGAACAGCAGCGCCGGCGGCGGGCCTTCGCTCAACGCCTGCAGGGCGGGGGCGGCGCTGTCGAAGTCGACAACCTGGTAGCCCGCCTCGCGCAGCGCGGTGCACAGCACGAAGCGCACGGCGCGGTCGTCATCGACCACCCAGATGCGCTGTGCGGCGGTGGAAGGTTCAGACATCGCGCGGGGCCTCCTCGGCCGGGACGGCGCCGCTGATGATCGGCAGCAGCAGGGTGAACACGGTATGGCCCGGGCGCGAACGGTAGGTCAGCGTACCGCGATGCTCGCGCGCGACCTGCTGGGCCAGCGCCAGGCCCAGGCCAGTGCCTTCGGCGCGGCCACTGACCAAGGGCAGGAACAGATGCTCGGCCAGCTCCTCGGGCACGCCACGGCCGTCGTCGGCGATTTCCAGGCGCAGCGCCAGCGTGTGCAGCTGCTCGGCGATGCGTACGCCATGCTCCACGCGGGTGCGCAGGGTGATGCTGCCGGCGCCGGCCTGGATCGCATTGCGCACCAGGTTCCACACCGCCTGAGTGAGGCGGTCGGCGTCGCCGTGGAATTCGGGAATGCTGGGGTCGTAGTCGCGCTGCAGGCGTACCGCCCAGCCGGCCTCGTTCTCGGCCAGGCGCAGCACGCGTTCCAGCGCGGCGTGGATGTTCAGCTCGGCATGCGGTGCAGCCGGGGCCGGCGACAGCAGCTGGTCGAGCAGGCCGTTGAGGCGCTCGATCTCGGACCCGATTAGTTCGATCAGCTCACGTTCGCTGGCATCGCGTTGGGCCGCGCGGCGGGCCAGCAGCTGGGCCGCGCCCTTCAACCCGGCCAGCGGATTACGAAGCTCGTGGGCCAGTCCCTTCAGCGCCGCGCTGAGCGCGCTGGGCAGGGCCTGGGTCGGGTCGAGCCCGGGGAATTCATCGACCGGATGCGCCTCCAGCAGCCAGCCGCCATCATCGCGGCGGCTCATCCAGCCCTCGGCGAAGCGCGGCGCCTCGCCGGGCACCGCCAGCGCCAGCCGGTTCAGGCGCAGGCTGTCGCGCTCATCGCGGGCCAGGAAATGGGCCAGGGCTTCGCCCTGCACTTCCAGTGCAGCCAGCGGCCGCCCCAGCAGGCGCCGGACGCTGACGCCCAGCCAGCGGGCAAAGGCGGGGTTGCAGCCGACGATGCGGCCATCGGCCCCGGCCCAGGCCAGCGGCGTGCCCAGGGCATCGAGGGACGGCGGGGGTGCGGGGTCGGACATTGCACCAATGTAGTGCAAAACGGGGGTTCGGGGTCGGATCCCTTTCCGTCAGGAAAGGGCCCTGACCACTGCCGCAGGGCGAGCAAGCTCGCCCACTACCGGATACGTGAGCGGGTCACAGTTTCATATTGAGGCCGACGAACACGCTACGGCCAGGGGCCGGCGAAAACATCGGGCGAGCGCTGTCCCAGAAGAAGCTGTCGTACCAGGCGTAGGCGTACTGGCGTCCGGTAACGTTCTTCAGCTGCAGGTCCACGCTCCAGCGTGGGTTGATCTGGTAGGCCGCGCTGAGGTCGAGCACGGCAAAGCCACCGAACTTTCCGGCCACATTGCGCTCCTCAAGGTAGTAGTCGCCCTGCGCGCGTGCCTGCAGGCCGAGGCGAAGCGCGTCGCTGGCGCGGTAATCCGCCCCCAGGTTGCTGATGTATCGCGGGGTGGCGGCCACTTCGCGGCCCTGCAGGGAAATGCTGGCGTCGCGGTCGTCGCGGGTGATCTTCGCTTCCTGGTAGGCGTGCGACGCCCATACCGTCCAGTCGTCGCCCAGCTGCAGGCTCAACTGCGCATCCACGCCGCGTCGGCGGGTCTTGCCCAAGGTGACCGTGGTACAGGTGGCCGGCATGTTGGACACCTCGTTTTCCGCATCCTGCTGCCATACCGCCAGACGTGCCTGGCTGCCCGCGAACGGCTGGAACTTCAGGCCCAGCTCCATGCCGGTGTTGGTGGACGGACGCATCCGCGCCTGGCCCGGGGCGAGGTAAGCCGGCGCGGTGGATCCAGTGAGCACCTGGAAGGTGCGGCCCCAGTTTGCGTATACGTGGGTGTTCTCGCCCAGGCTGTGGATGACGCTCAGTTTGGGCTGGCCGATGCTGCCGTAATCCTGCAGCCGAGCGCTGAGGCCGTTCATCAGGTGGGTACGGCCACTGAAGCGGTCCACACGGTAGGCCGGCACGATCTTCCACGCCTCGACGGGCTGGTAGATGGCCTGCACGTAGGCGCCCCAATTGTCGAAGCTGTGGCGGTCGTTGTTCTGCACCCGTGCCGGGGCACGGCTGAAGTCGGTGGGTTCGGCGTAGGCGTAGCGATCGCGGAGGTAGCTGTTGTCCTGCTGCTCGTAGTTCAAGCCGCCCTCGACGGTAAGCGCGGGGCTGGCCTGCCAGGTGAGCGTGCTGAGCAGGCCGGTCTGCCGCTCATCCCACACGCGGCGCTGGCGCGGCAGGTTGCCGGTGGGCAGGTCGCTGAAGGTCACGCGGCGGTCGTCTTCGTAGCGGTTGTAATAGAGCCGCGTGCCGAAGGTGAGCCTCTCGGACAGTTTCATATACAGGTGCGCGGCAATCTGGCGCATGTCGCGGTCATCGCCATCGTTGCCGTTGCGCAGGTCGCTGCCGCGGCGATGCGTGCGCAGTTCGTCGGCGGTCATGAAGCCGGGTTCTTCGGCTTCGTGGTGGTACGCACGCGCGGTCAGGCCCACGCGCAGGCCCTCGTCCAGCGAGCCGTAGAACCACTTGCCGCCCAGCGAATATTTCTTCGAGGTGTCGTGGTCGCGGTAGCCATCGCTGGCCTGGGTGCCGACGAAATAGTTCTGTGCGACGCCATTGGCTTCACGGCCTACCGCCAGCTGCGCATCACGGGTGTTGTAGCTGCCGTAGGCCAGCCGCGCATCGGTATAGCTGCCGCCCTGGCGCGTGCCGAAGTTCACGGTGCCGCCGATGTTGTGCAAGCCATAGCGCGGATCGTTGGTACCGCGCACTACTTCGATGTAGCTGATTTCCAGCGGGAACAGCATGTCGATGAAGCGCTGGTTGCCGCTGTTGACGTTGCTGGGGATGCCATCGATCAGCGTCTTGATGGCATTGAGGTAGCCCTCACCGTTGAAGGCGCGGAAGCTGACCTTGCCCGATTCGGCACCCTGCCGGGTTTCGGTGAGCTGGATGCCGGGCATCTGCCCGAGCAGTTCCCAGCTGTGCGAGACGTTTCGGTCTTCGATCTGGTCCGCGCCCAGCACGTCCACCGAGGTCAGCACTTGGTGCGCGCTCAGCTGGCCCTCCCCGTGCTGGTGTACCTGCACCCTGCCGAGGGTGAGTGCGGCGTCGGCCGATTGTGCGAGTGCTTCAGGGGCGAACGGAGCCGCCGCGAGGGTGGCCACCAGCGTGGAGGTTTTCATGGGGGTGGACGGGCGCAGATGAAATGTAATTATATAACATTACACGCGTCTGCCATGTGGAGTCGAGCCATGCTCGACTGCTCCTGGCAAACAGCAGTCGAGATCCTATGTTCGTGGTCAAGCCTGCTGGAAGCAGGCTTGACCCACCTTCAGCATGGCCGGATCGAAGTCCCGGCCGCTTTTGAAGACACCCCAGGCGATCCTGG
>NZ_JBDJKU010000118.1:0-6323 GCF_039673015.1 Stenotrophomonas sp. TWI1409 | reverse complement strand
CTCGACTCGTCTGTCGGCTAGTATCCGCAGATGCATGCTTGACGGTCCCTCCACCCTGGCTCCTACATACCTCGTAGGAGCCGGGAGGAACATACAAGCCATGCTCGACTGCGCCGCAATAATGTAGAGCCGAGCCATGCTCGGCTGATGGGCCACGGAGTCGAGCATGGCTCGACTCTACAAAAGAGCGTCCTGATCGCTTCGGGGTTCATCCACGCATTGCGTGGATCTACGCGATCAGTACCAGGCCATCCGGGAACACGATCGCCGCTTCATCGGCACTCACGTCGAAGAAGCCCACGCCGTGCTTCTCGGCCAGATCCTGCACGCGGCCATGCGCGCGCTCGGCCACCGAATAGGCGAACGCGCCGTAGATCACCTGACTACCGATGCTGTACTCGGTCACCTCAGCACGATCATCGTCGTCATTGCTCAACGGCCCGTTCATTGGCGGAAATTCCTGTGCCATCTCCGCGAACCACGCCTGCAACGCGGGACTGCTGACCGCCGGGTCGTCGTACTCGTGGCGCTCGTTCCACTGCGTCTGCTTCTCGAACCAGGCGATGAAGGCCGCCGCCTCGCGTGGCGCGGCGCTGGCCTCGAACACCATCATGTCGTAACTCATTGGAGCTTCCTGTGCAGAGCAGGGGTCAGAGCCTTCGCTCGCGGCGAAGGATCCGACCCCGGCAACGAGGTCTGTGGCTGCACAGGGTATCGCGCTACGGCTGTTCGGCTGCACTCATCGCCAGGCCCGGCGCCAGCGCCTTCGCCTCCGGGAACAGCGCGAAGCGCAGGCCGATCAGGCCCATCAGGGCTTCATCGCGGGCCTTGCAGGCGGCCACACTGCCGACCCGGCCCAGCGAGGTATCCAGCCGCTCCCGCAGCGCCTCGGCCGCCACAATCGGTTTGTGCGCGGCGATCTGACGGCGGTAATGCACGGCGATTTCTTCCAGGATGTGCTCGACCGCTTCGCGGCTGCGTTCGGGCAGTTCCAGCCGTGCGCGACGCAGCTGCAGGATGTTCAGGCCGATGCGCGCTTCGTTGAGCATGTCCACCGAGGCGATGTCACTGCCCTCGGGCGTCGCCGCCAGGCGCGGCGCGAGCAGGCCCAGCAGGTCGAGCATGCGTGCGGCGAAGCGCTGGCGGTCCTGCTGGCCACGGCCTTCGGCGGCCTCGGCCAGCGTGGTCCAGCCCTGCCGCACCAGGCGGCGTGCAGTCCACTCGGCACCCACCGAACGGAACAGGCGGGTCATCACCACCGCAAAGCCAATGCCGATGAACATCGCGATCGACGAGTTGAGGAAGGTCTGGATGTTGGCGCTGTAGGTGTTCTGCAGGCTCAGCAGCGCGGCCAGGTTCACCGTCAACGGCAACGCGAACAATGCGCTCTTGGGGTGGTGCAGCATCAAGCCCAGCGGCAGGAACGCCACCGCCAGCACCAATGCCAGCAGGCCGAAGTCGTGCACCGCCGGGAACACACCGAACAGGTACACACCGGCCACCACCGAGGCGACCATCGCCCACACCAGGAACGACACCATGCTCGGCGCCGGGTCGTCCTGTGCAGCGAAGAATGCAGCGGTCACCGCGGCCATCATCGCGCCGTTGCCACCACCTTCCCAACCCAGCGCGATCCACAGCACGCAGTAGCTCATCAGCGCCACGCCGGCACTGAGCGCGGAGAACAGCGCCATGCCGTAGTCGACGTGCTTGTCGGCGGCTACGCGTTCGGTGCGGATGCGGTAGTGCGCGCGGTCCAGCGGCGCGGTGCCGTGGTCGATCGCATGCTGCAGGGTGCGGCAGTCCTGCCACAGGTCCACCAGCTCCTCCAGGCGCAGCAGCAGGCTGGCCAGCTGCAGGTGCTGGAGGTCGCGGTCCACCTGTGGCTTCAGTGCGCTGATGCGCGCGCGCAGGCGGGCGTGCTCGCTGGCATTGGTGGGTCCGTCCAGCCAGTCATGGATATCGTCGACCAGTGCCGGCAGCCCTTCGGGCAGGGATTGGCCGTCGCTGCGCAGCGCACTCAGGCGGTCGGCGATCGACGACAGCACCGGCAACAGCAGCAGCATGCGCTCGCGCAGGCGCTCCATCGACACCGCCGAACCGGCATGGCGTGGATCATCGCGGCGCAGGAACTCGATCAGCGCCTCGAACTGCACCAGGTCGGCAGCCAACCGGTTGCGTGGCGCGTGCGCGCGGCCACGTTCAAGAATCTGCCGGCACCACTGCGCGGCGTCCTCCATCCAGGTGCCGATGCGTGCGCGCAGCATCGGACGTACCGAGGCCGGGAACAGCAGCGACGCGAACAGCACCGCCACCACCGTGCCAAGGATGATCTCCTCGCTGCGTGCCACCACCGTGTCGAAGATGGTTTCCGGCGAGGTCACCGCCGGGAAGCCGATGAAGGCCGTCGTGTAACCGGCCAGCAGGAACGCGTAGCCGCGCGGGCCGCGGTTGAGCAGGGCCATGAACAGGCAGCCGGCCAGCCAGATCGACATTGCCGCGCTCAGCACCAGCGGCGATTCCACCAGCGCCGGCAGCACCAGCAGGGTGGCCAGGCCCGCCACCAGCGTACCGACGATGCGGTACACGCCCTTGGCCCGGGTTGGGCCCAGCAGCGGCTGGCTGACGATGTACACCGTGCCCATCGCCCAGTACGGGCGCGACAGGTTGCCGGCCATGGCGATGTACAGCGCGGCCACCGCGGCCAGGTAGGTCTTGATCGAGAACAGCCAGGCCTGGCGGTCGGTCAGCGCGTTCATGGCTTACTTCGCTGCGGTCGAGGCGTTGGGCGCGGCGGCGCTGGCCTGCCAGCCACCACCCAGCACCAGGAACAGGTGGATCTGGTCGCGCGAGACCTGCGCTTCGGCGGCGGCCAGGGTGGCATCGCTGGTGGCCAGGCTGCGGTCGGCATCCAGGCTGGACAGGTACGGCGTGCGGCCGCCCTGGTACAGCCGGCGGTTCTGCTCGGCGGCCAGTGCGGCCTGCTCCTGCGCGATGCGCAGCGACTGCAGCCGGCGCAGGTCCTGCGCATAGCGGTCCAGCGCGGTCTGGGTCTCGCGCAGCGCCTGCAGCACGGTGTGGTCAAACTCGGCCAGCGCGGCATCAGCACCGGCTTCGGCGGCGTGGATGCGCGCGTGGGTGCCCGAGGACGGCAGCGTCCACGAGATCAGCGGGCCGATCGACCACTGCTGGGTCATCGGCGTGCCGAAGTCTTCCAGCAGGCCGGCGGCACCGAGCGAGGCACCCAGGCGGATGTCCGGGTACAGCTCGGCGGTGGCGACACCAATCCGCGCCGTGGCCGAGGCCAGCTTGCGCTCGGCCTGGCGCACGTCCGGGCGACGCTGCAGCAGTGCACGGCCATCACCGACCGGCAGCGGCTGCGCCAGGCTGGGGGCGTGCGCGCAGTCGATCACACCGGCCGGCAGCTGGCCCGGGGTCTGCCCCAGCAGCGCGGCCAGCGAATAGGCGGCGGCCGAGCGCTGCGCCTGCAGCGGCGGGAGTGCAGCTTCCAGCAGCGCCACCTGGGCATTGGCGCGGGCCAGTTCCGGCGGCGTGCCACGGCCGGCCGCGATCAGGCGCTCGGTAACGCTGCGGCTGCGCTGCTGCAGCTGCAGCGAATGCTCGGCCACGTGCAGTTCGTGGTTGGCGTGGCAGATTTCCAGATAGCTGTCGGCCACCTGCGCGACCACGCTGACCTGGGCCAGGTCGCGTGCTGCGGCGACCGACTGCTCGTCGGCACGGGCCGCTTCGGCGCCGCGCTTGAGCTTGCCGAACAGGTCGAACTGGTAGCTGACCGCGAACTTGCCATCGGCCAGGTTGATCACTGGCAGCTCGTGTTCCTGCAGGAACGATTCGGCCGACAGCTGTGCGCGGCTGACCCCGGCCTCGGCCTCGTACTCGAAGCCACCGGCGTCCAGCGCCTGTTCGTACACCGCCGCCGCACGACGCAGGTGCGCATCGGCGGCCTTCAGCTCCACGTTGTCGCGCAGCGCCTGGGTGATCAGGCCATCCAGCACCGGGTCGTTGTACAGCGACCACCAGCGGTCGGGCAGCGCCTGGTTGGCGGCGATCTGCGGGTTCTGGGTATCGATGAAGGCGGCATTGGCCTGCGGGCGCTTGAACGCCGAACCTTCCGGCAATGCATAGTCCGGGCCGACGGTCCTGCACGCGGCCAGGCTGGCCAGCGCGACGATCAGGCCGAGACGGGGCAGGGCGGCGTTCACAGGCCCGCCTGTGTCGGCGCCGTGCCGGCCTTGTCGTTGTGCGGATGGCGGCCGGTGTCCACGGTCACCGTGGCGGTGCGGCCGGCGATCAGTTCCACACCCTTGGGTACTTCGTCGATGGCGATGCGCACCGGGATGCGCTGCGCCAGGCGCACCCAGTCGAAGGCCGGGGTCACGTTCGGCAGCAGGGTGCTGCCATTGCTGCGGTAACGGTCCTCGATGCCGGCGGCGATGCTTTCGACATGGCCACGCAGCGGGGTCGATTCGCCCATCAGGCGGATGTCCACGGCTTGTCCCGGGGCCACGCCACGCAGGCGGGTTTCCTCGAAGTAGCCATCGATGCGGAACGAGCCGGTATCCAGCAGCGCCAGCACCGGCTTGCCGGCCACCACGTAGTCGCCCACGCGCATGGTGCGGTCGTTGACCCGGCCATCAGCCGGTGCGCGCACCTCGGTGCGCCCCAGGTTGAGCTCGGCCAGGTCGACCGCCGCCTGTGCGGTGGCCAGCGCGGCCTGTGCGGCCTGCAGCTTGGCGCGGCGCACTTCGGCGTCCTCGGCGGCGACCAGGTCCTGCAGGCTGCGGTCACGGCCGATCTCGCGGCGCAGCTGTGCCACCGAGGCCTGGCGCTCGCCCAGGCTGGCCTTGGCCTGCTCCAGCGCGATGCGGTAACGGGCACGGTCGACCACGAACAGCAGGTCGCCCTTCTTCACCGCCTGGTTGTCGGCCACCTGCACCGTTTCCACCAGTCCGGATACGTCCGGCGCCACCTGCACCACGTCGGCGCCGACATGGGCATCGCGGGTCCATGGCTCATCCATGTAATAGACCCACAGCTGGCGCAGCACCAGCAGGGCGACGATCACGGCTGCGCTGGTGAGCAGCACCGGCAGGGTCTTCTTCACGATCTTGTTCACGATTGCATCCAACGCAGGAGGTGGAACAGCAGGCCCAGCACGATTCCGTACAGCGCCAGGTTGAACAGCGCCGGGTGCCATACATGGCGATAGGCGCCGGCACGCTGCAGCAGCGCGTGCAGGCCGCTGTTGACCAGATAGGCCAACAACATCAACCCGAGCAGGGTCGGGACGAACACTCCGTGGAGACTGAATTCACCGGGCATCGGTAGGGGCGGGGGCGAGGTGGGGGAGGGGAGGAACAACGAAACAACAGCAACGGGCAAAAGCCGCTGGCGTGTGCACGGCAGCGGCGGTATTCGGGGGCAGCGCTCTTACGTGATGCGGTCGGCAGCCTCGGCCAGCAGGCGCCATGCCTTCAGCACGGCGTGCAGTTCATCCATGGAAAGCTCGCCGAACACGTCCTGGCGCAGGCCGATCAACTGGTCTTCCAGCTCGCTGACCAGCGCGTGTCCCGCGTCGGTCAGCCACAGCAGGTTGGCGCGGCGGTCGCTGGCGTCGCTCTCGCGGCGGACCAGGTCGCTGGCGCACAGCTTGTCCAGCAGGCGCACCAGGGAAGGACCCTCCATGCCCAGCTGCTGGGCCAGCGCCACCTGGCGGATGCCACCGCCGGAGCGGCCGATCATCAGCAGCGGCATGGTGCAGGCGGTGGAGATGCCGTAGCTGCCGAGCCGGCTGTCGGCCAGGCGCTGCCACTGCCGCCCTGCGTACAGCAGGCCGGAGCTGAGCTGCATCTGCAGCACGGTGCGCTCGTCGAGGGGTCGGTCCATAAGAGATAGATAGGATACTACTAATTTCATTCCTATCAATGGTTTTTGCTGAATGGGCGGGGTGTAGTGAGGAAAGCGTTGCGCCTGCCTGGTGTCGGGTGGGGCAGCAGCAGATGCAGTGCGGACCAAGGTCCGCACCCACCAAAGCAGGAAAAACCACAGCAGCGGCGCGGTGCTTCCGGAGCCATGAACCCCGCTTTTGACCCCCGCTTTCGGGCGGTCCGGTCGCGCCCGCAGGAAACCGTCAAGGAGGGGGAGAGGGGGCTGCGCAGGACCGTTGGCGCCATGGATGGCGCCATCGAGCCCCCAAGGACGGGTTTACGGCGTGTCCTGCGCAGCCCCCTCTCCCCCGCCAGGCCGGCAGCACCGCCGCGCCCACCACGCCCCCCCGGGGAGGCGGGCCGAGCGGCCGCCGC
>NZ_JBDJKU010000117.1:0-6564 GCF_039673015.1 Stenotrophomonas sp. TWI1409 | reverse complement strand
GGCCGGCAGGACGCGAAATGCCGGCCAGCGGCCGGCACTACCAGGGGGCTTACGACCAGTCGAACGAGAACAGCACCGTGCGGCTTTCCGGCTCGTACAGCATCACGATCGCATCGGCACCGGTGGCGCACCAGTTGTAGCCGGCCACGTCGGCCACGGCGAAGAATTTGTTGCCATTGCGGGTGATGATCACTGTTTCGGCATCGTCCGCAGCGTTGGGGTCATCGGCAGCTTCGGTGAAACCCAGCTCGAATGCCGCGGGAATCTCTGCGGTTTCGGTCCAGTTGCCGAAACTGATCGGGCCACCCAGCGTATCCAGATAATCGCGCTCGCTGGCCTCACCCTTGCCATAGCGCGAGTAGCAGGCGAGACGGCCATGCGTGGCATGGTAATCGCGGGCCTTGGCGTAGCTCTCGCGCATCTGCGCGATGTGTTCCTGCGCATCCTTGTCCTGCACCGCATCACCGATGAAATAGCCCGCGTTGCCGAGGAAGCGCATCTCGTTGCCGGCGGTCAGTTCGAAGGCGATCCAGTTGGTGCCGGTGAAATCGTTGTGGTGTTCTTCTGTGGTCTCGCCGATGCAGCCGTCATACGGCTCGATCGGGCACAGCATCGTTGCCACCTGGCCGGCCAGTTCCGGGCGCAGCACGCCGAGGTCGATCTTCAGCAGCGGCAGCAGGTGCTGGCCGAGCCAGGCCTGGTCGGAGGGGAAGACATCGGTGGGGAAGGCGACCATGCCGGGCAGCAGGTCGCGCAGTTCAGTCTGGTGGATCATGTCAGTCCTTTGAATTGGATCGGTAGTGCCGGCCGCTGGCCGGCATCCGCGATACATCTGGAGGTTGCCGGCCAGCGGCCGGCACTACCACAGGCGCGTCAGGTCGACGCGCTGCGGATCGCCTCCGGCAGCGGTGCGCTCTTGCCGGTCTGGGTGTCCATCCAGACCACCACCACGTTGCCGTCCGAATAGAGCTTCGATTCGTCCTGCTGGTCGACGATGCGGTGGCCGATGGTCACGCTGCTGTTGCCCAGGCGCTCGACGAACAGCTCGACCAGGATGTCGTTGGGCCACACGATCGGCAGCCGGTAGTTGACGTTGGTCGCGGCCACCACGGGTGCGATGCGGTCGGTCATCGACACACCCTCCACGCCCAGCATCCAGCGCACGCGCGCTTCTTCCAGGTAGGAGATGTACTTGGCGTTGTTCACATGGCCCATGCTGTCCATGTCACGCCAGCGCACGCTGATCGGGATGCGGGCCAGGATCTTGTGTTCGCTGCTCATCAGGCGTCCTTTTTCTTCTTGCTGGCAGTGGCGGTCTTGCTGGTCTTGCCGGTGCTCTTGGCAGCCACGGCCTTCTTCGCCGGCTTCTCGGCCTTTTCAGGCTTCACCTTGCGCGGCGGGCGGGCGTCGGGCTTGTTGGCCACGGCGGCCGGCTGCTCCGGGCGCGCGTGGGTGGACGGCAGCATGCGCGCAAGGAACTGGCCGGTGTACGACTGCGGGCAGGCCGCCACGTCTTCCGGCGTGCCGGTGACCAGGATGGTGCCGCCGCGATGGCCGCCTTCCGGACCCAGATCAACGATCCAGTCGGCGGTCTTGATCACGTCCAGGTTGTGTTCGATCACCACCACCGTGTTGCCCTCGTCGCGCAGCTTGTGCAGCACGCCCAGCAACGCTTCGATGTCGTGGAAGTGCAGGCCGGTGGTCGGCTCGTCGAGGATGTACAGGGTGCGGCCGGTATCGCGGCGCGACAGTTCCTTGGACAGCTTCACGCGCTGCGCTTCACCACCGGACAGCGTGGTCGCGCTCTGGCCCAGCTTGATGTAGCTCAGGCCGACGTCGACCAGTGTTTCCAGCTTGCGCGCAATCGACGGCACCGGTTCGAACAGCTTCAGCGCATCCTCGACGGTCATTTCCAGCACGTCGTTGATGTTGAAGCCCTTGTACAGGATCTCCAGCGTCTCGCGGTTGTAGCGCTTGCCATGGCAGACGTCGCAGGGCACGTACACGTCCGGCAGGAAGTGCATCTCGACCTTGATCAGACCGTCACCCTGGCAGGCTTCGCAGCGGCCGCCGCGCACGTTGAAGCTGAAGCGGCCCGGCGAATAGCCGCGTGCACGCGCTTCGGGCACCTGTGCGAACAGTTCGCGCAGCGGCGTGAACAGGCCGGTGTAGGTGGCCGGGTTCGAGCGTGGGGTGCGGCCGATCGGCGACTGGTCGATGTCCACCACCTTGTCGAACAGGTCCAGGCCATCGATTTCCTTGTACGGAGCGATCGGGTGCGAGGCGCCGTTGATCTCGTTGGCGGCCAGCGAGAACAGGGTGTCGTTGATCAGGGTCGACTTGCCCGAGCCGGACACGCCGGTCACGCAGGTCAGCAGGCCCGACGGAATCGCCAGGTCCACGCCCTTCAGGTTGTTGCCGGTCGCCCCGCGCAGGTGCAGGGTCATCTTCGGGTTCGGCGTGTGCCGGCGCGCGGGGATCTCGATCGCGCGCTTGCCCGACAGGTACTGGCCGGTCAGCGAACGCGGTGCCTCCAGGATGTCCTGCAGGGTGCCCTGGCCGACGATCTCGCCGCCGTGCACGCCCGCGCCCGGGCCGATGTCCAGCACGTAGTCGGCCAGCCGGATCGCATCCTCGTCATGTTCGACCACGATCACCGTATTGCCCAGGTCACGCAGGCGGGTGAGGGTGCCGAGCAGGCGTTCGTTGTCGCGCTGGTGCAGGCCGATCGACGGCTCGTCGAGCACGTACATCACACCGACCAGGCCGGCGCCGATCTGGCTGGCCAGGCGGATGCGCTGTGCCTCGCCACCGGACAGGGTGTCGGCCTTGCGCTCCAGGGTCAGGTAATCCAGGCCGACATCGACCAGGAAGCCGAGGCGTTCGCCGATCTCCTTGACGATCTTCGCGGCGATCTCGCCACGCCAGCCCGGCAGGCTCAGTTCACTGAAGAACTTCAGTGCCTCGTCGATCGGCAGCACCACCAGCTCCGGCAGCGGGCGATCGGCCACGAACACGTTGCGTGCTGCCTTGTTCAGGCGCGCGCCATTGCATTCCGGGCACGGCTGTTCGCTGATGTACTTGGACAGCTCCTCGCGCACCGCAGGCGACTCGGTTTCCTTGTAGCGGCGTTCGAGGTTGGGAATGATGCCCTCGAAGCGGTGCTTGCGCTGGGTGCGGCCGCCAGCTTCGGTGAAGTAGGTGAAGGTGATCGTCTCGTCGCCGCTGCCGTACAGCACGGCCTGCTGCACCTTGGCCGGCAGCGAATTCCACGCGGCATCCACGTCGAACTTGTAGTGCTTGGCCAGCGAGGCGATCAGCTGGAAATAGTAGGCGTTGCGGCGGTCCCAGCCGCGCACCGCACCGGCGGCCAGCGACAGCTCCGGATGCACCACCACGCGCGAAGGGTCGAAGAACTCGGCGATGCCCAGGCCATCGCAGCCGGGGCAGGCGCCCATCGGTGCGTTGAACGAGAACAGGCGCGGCTCCAGTTCCGGCAGCGAGTAGTCGCACACCGGGCAGGAGTAC
Organism: Stenotrophomonas sp. TWI1409; assembly: GCF_039673015.1. NCBI lineage: Bacteria > Pseudomonadati > Pseudomonadota > Gammaproteobacteria > Lysobacterales > Lysobacteraceae > Stenotrophomonas > Stenotrophomonas sp. TWI1409. The sequence goes on along the minus strand of NZ_JBDJKU010000117.1, from coordinate 3,036 downwards.
TTGGAGGAGAACAGCGCCGGCGTGGCGTCGGCGGTGTCCAGGCTCTGCACCGAGGCCATGCCATCGCCCAGCTTCAGTGCGGTCTCGAAGCTCTCGGCCAGGCGCTGCTTGATGTCCTCGCGCGGGCGGAAGCGGTCGATCACCGCCTCGATGGTGTGCTTCTGGCGCAGCGCCAGCGGCGGCACCGCATCGATTTCATACAGCTCGCCGTCCACGCGCACGCGCACGAAACCCTGCGCGCGCAGCTGGTCGAACACCTGTGCGTGCTCGCCCTTGCGGTCGCGGATGACCGGCGCCAGCAGCATGTAGCGCTGTTCCGGGTCCAGCGTCAGTACCTGGTCGACCATCTGGCTGACCGTCTGCGCTTCCAGCGGATAGCCGTGGTCCGGGCAGCGCGGGGTGCCGACGCGGGCGTACAGCAGGCGCAGGTAGTCGTAGATCTCGGTGATGGTGCCGACCGTCGAACGCGGGTTGTGCGAGGTCGACTTCTGCTCGATCGAGATGGCCGGGGACAGGCCTTCGATGTGGTCCAGGTCCGGCTTTTCCATCACGCTCAGGAACTGGCGCGCATAGGCCGACAGCGACTCGACGTAGCGGCGCTGGCCTTCTGCATAGATGGTGTCGAACGCCAGCGAGGACTTGCCCGAACCGGACAGGCCGGTGATCACGATCAGCTTGTCGCGGGGCAGGTCGAGGTCGAGGTTCTTCAGATTGTGCGTCCGCGCGCCGCGGATGCGGATGAAATCCATCGCCATGGGGGATCCGGTTGTGGGGGCGTTGGCTGGGTGCCGGGCCAGCAGGGAACGGCAATCGGTCAGCCTACCGAGGTGACCAGATGGGGGCAATGGGCGACAATGCCAGCCCGATGTCTCACCTGATGAGACAGGCCGACAGGCTGGGGTCTTATCCCTTTTCACACCGTTAAAAGTGATCTGACCCCGTTCTGGCCGGGCCCCCGGGCCGTTCAGGGGTTGACTTGACCCGCGCCCGCTGATCTGCGTACAATTCCGCTCCTGTCCGCCCTCGATGGCGGCAGCTCAGACCACAATAACTACAGAGGAAGGCCTGGTCATGTACGCAGTACTGGTCACCGGCGGTAAGCAATACCGCGTGGCGCAGGGCGAAAAGCTCCGCATTGAAAAGCTCGAAGTCGAAGTCGGCAGCGAGATCAAGTTTGACAACATCCTGATGCTGGGTGACAGCGACGGCGTGAAGCTGGGCGATGCGCTGAAGGGCGCTGCCGTCACCGCCAAGGTCCTGTCCCAGGGTCGTGCTGACAAGGTCCGGATCATCAAGTTCCGTCGCCGCAAGCACCACATGAAGCGTCAGGGTCACCGTCAGTACTACACCGAAATCGAGATCACCGGCATCGCCGGCTAAGCATCAGGAGAAGCAGTCATGGCACATAAAAAGGGCGTAGGCTCCTCGCGCAACGGTCGCGACTCCAACCCGAAGTACCTGGGCGTCAAGATCTTCGGCGGCCAGGCCATCGAAGCCGGCAACATCATCGTGCGTCAGCGCGGCACCCAGTTCCACCCGGGTTCGGGCGTTGGCCTGGGCCGTGACCACACCCTGTTCGCCCTCGTGGACGGCAAGGTGGAGTTCTCGGTCAAGGGCGCCAAGAAGCGTCGCACCGTCAGCATCGTCTCGGCCGACGCCTGATTCAGGCATCGCCGGCACCCGTGCCTCGGCATGGGGGTGCTGCATGAAGAGCCCCGCTTCGGCGGGGCTTTTCGTTAGAGTGAAAGCAAGACCGGCCAGGCCGGGTTGCCGGCCAGCGGCTGGCATAACATTCAAGGCGTCGGCAGGCAGGCCGCGCCCATCGCAGGCATCGAAACAATGAAACTGGTAGACGAAGCAGAAATCGAAGTGTTCGCCGGCAACGGCGGCAACGGCTGCATTGGCTTCCGTCGCGAGAAGTTCATTCCGCTCGGCGGCCCGGACGGCGGCGACGGCGGTGCGGGCGGCAGCGTGTACATCCGCGCCGACGAGAACCTGAACACCCTGGTCGACTTCCGCCATGACCGCATCTTCAAGGCGCAGCGTGGCGAGAACGGCATGGGCCGCCAGGCCTATGGCAAGGGCGGCGAAGACCTGACCATCACCGTGCCGGTCGGCACCGTGGTGATCAACGTCGCCACCGATGAAATCATCGGCGACCTGACCCAGCATGGTGATCGCCTGCTGGTGGCGCAGGGCGGTCGTGGTGGCCTCGGCAACATGCACTTCAAGAGCTCGACCAACCGCTCGCCGCGCCAGGCGCTGCCGGGCGAGCCGGGCGAAGAGCGCACGCTGAAGCTGGAGCTGAAGCTGCTGGCCGACGTCGGCCTGCTGGGCTTCCCCAACGCTGGCAAGAGCACCCTGATCCGTGCCGTTTCGGCGGCGACGCCGAAGGTGGCCGATTACCCGTTCACCACGCTGTACCCGAACCTGGGTGTGGTGAAGGTGGAGAACTACCGCAGCTTCGTGATTGCCGACATTCCCGGCCTGATCGAAGGCGCTGCCGACGGTGCCGGCCTGGGTGCGCAGTTCCTGCGCCACCTGCAGCGCACCCGCCTGCTACTGCACCTGGTGGACATCTCGCCGATGGAAGGTGGGGTGGAAGGCATTTCCCCGGTCGAGCAGGTGCGCGCGATCGAGCGCGAACTGGAAAAGCATGATCCGGAGCTGCTGCAGAAGCCGCGCTGGCTGGTGCTGAACAAGGCCGACCTGATGTTCGAAGACGAAGCGAAGGCTGCGGCCGAGCAGATCGTTGCCGAGCTGGGCTGGAAGGAGCCGTGGTTCCTGGTCTCCGCGCTGGGCCGCGAAGGTACTTTCCCGATCATGAGCCGGATCATGGCCTTCTTCGATCGCCAGAAGGAAGACGAGCTGGAAGCCCGCAACGCGCAGTAATGCTGTTGTGGTTCCATGCGAAAAACCCGGCTTCGGCCGGGTTTTTCATTTTCCGTTAGTGCCGGGGGGCGGGGGGGCGGACGCGGGGGTGGCGGGCCCCCGCCGCCCCCACCCCCCCAGCGGGGTAGCGCGGCCCCCCAAAAA
>NZ_JBDJKU010000116.1:0-6853 GCF_039673015.1 Stenotrophomonas sp. TWI1409 | reverse complement strand
GGATGGGGATCGCTCGACTCGTCTGTCGGCTAGTATCCGCAGATGCATGCTTGACGGTCCCTCCACCCTGGCTCCTACATACCGCGTAGGAGCCGGGAGGAACATACAAGCTTGCTCGACTGCCTTTCGTAGAGTCGAGCTTGCTCGACTGCCTTTCGTAGAGTCGAGCTTGCTCGACTTTTGCAAGAGCAGTCGACTGACAGTCGACTCTACACACAGGATGCGGAGGCGCGATGCACGACGTCGACCTGCTGGTGATCGGTGGCGGTATCAACGGTGCCGGCATCGCCCGTGATGCCAGCGGCCGCGGCCTGCGCGTGCTGTTGTGCGAGCAGCACGACCTCGCTGGGCATACCTCCAGCGCCAGCAGCAAGCTGATCCACGGTGGCCTGCGCTACCTGGAACAGCGCGAGTTCGGTCTGGTACGCAAGGCCTTGGGCGAACGCGAGGTGGTACGCCGGCAGGCACCCTATCTGGTCCGCCCGCTGCGTTTCGTGCTGCCGTGGGAACCGCACCTGCGCCCACGCTGGATGCTACGCGTGGGACTGTGGCTGTACGACCACCTGGGCCCACGCAGCCCGGCATTTCCCGCCTCGCGCGCCCTGGACCTTCAGCATGATCCGCTCGGCCCCTGGCTCTCCCCGGATCTGCGGCAGGCCTTCAGCTACGCCGACGCGCAGGTCGATGACGCGCGTCTGGTACTGCTCAATGCCCTGGATGCTGCCTCGCGTGGCGCACAGGTACATGTGCGCAGCCGCTGCATCGAACTGCGCCCTGTGCAGGGCCGTTGGCAGGCCGTGCTGGAATCCGCCGATGGCCAGCAGCATGTGACCGCGCGCGCCGTCGCCAATGCGGCTGGCCCATGGGCCGGTGGTCTGCTGGAGCAGATGGAGGCCCGCAGCGGCGGCCCCGCGCTGCGGCTGGTACAGGGCAGCCACATCGTGCTGCGCCGCCCCTGGCCCGATGACAGTGCCTGCCTGCTGCAGCAGCCCGATGGCCGCGTGGTGTTCCTGCTGCCGTTCACCCACGATCATCTGCTGATTGGCACCACCGACACCGACTACCGCGGTGACCCGGCGCGCTGCAGCGTGCTGCCTTCCGAGGTGAGCTACCTGTGCGCGGCCGCCAACCGCTATCTGCGTGAGCCGATCACTCCGGAAGACGTGGTCTGGCAGTTCGCCGGTGTACGTCCCCTGCTGGCCGACCCGGACCCGCGTGCGGCAACGCTGAGCCGCGACTACCGCCTTCAGCTGCAGTCCAACCCGGCGCCGGCGCTGCATGTGCTGGGCGGCAAGCTGACCACCTACCGCGTGCTGGCCGAGGAAGCGCTGAACCTGCTGTGCCCTGCCCTGCCACAGATGGGACCGGCCTGGACGGCAGGCGGAGACCCGCTGCCGGGCAGCGACTGGGGTGACGCCACACAGGCGCGCTCCCGCCTGCAGGCGCTGGCACCGTGGTTGCCCGTGGAGATCGCACGGCGTTGGGCCGAAGCCTACGGCAGCCGCAGCGCCGCCCTTCTGCAGGGTGCACGGGGCATGGACGATCTTGGAGAGGACTTCGGAGGCGGCCTGCATGCGCGGGAAGTGGCTTTCCTGCGCGACCACGAATGGGCCTGGGACGCCGAGGACGTGCTGTGGCGGCGGAGCAAGCTGGGGTTGCGGCTGGATGCTGCGCAGGTGGCGCGGCTGCAGGCGTGGATCGATAGACGGTAGAGTCGAGCTTGCTCGACTGACATGAAAAGCAGTCGAGCAGGCTCGACTCTACCAACACCATCGCTACCGGAGACGCTGCATGACGCCCCGCTACGTGCTGGCCATCGACCAGGGCACCACCAGTTCGCGCGCGATCCTGTTCGACCGCGCCGGCGACATCGTCGGCAGCGCGCAGCGCGAATTTGCGCAGATCTTCCCGCAGCCGGGTTGGGTCGAGCATGACCCGCGCGAGATTCTCACCAGCGTCTATGCCACGCTGACCGAACTGCTCAGCCGCGGGCAGATCGACCCGCGCCACATCGCCGCACTGGGCATCACCAACCAGCGCGAAACCACCGTGGTCTGGGACCGTGCCACCGGACAGCCGATCCACAACGCCATCGTCTGGCAGTCGCGGCAGAGCCACGCCATCTGCGAGCGGCTGAAGTCCGAAGGGCATGAGGCGCTGATCCGCGAGCGCACCGGCCTGCTGATCGATGCCTATTTCTCCGCCACCAAGGTGCGCTGGATCCTCGACCACGTCGAGGGCGCGCAGCAGCGTGCCGAGCGCGGCGAGCTGCTGTTCGGCACCATCGACAGCTGGCTGGTCTGGAACCTCAGTGGTGGCCAGGCGCATGTGACCGACTACAGCAACGCGGCGCGCACGCTGCTGTTCAACATCCACACGCTGGACTGGGATGACGACCTGCTGGCGCTGCTGGACATCCCGCGCGCGATGCTGCCGCAGGTGCGCGATTCCAGCGCGGTGTACGCGCATACCCGGCCGCAGTTCTTCTTCGATCACCCGATCCCGATCGCCGGCATCGCCGGTGACCAGCAGGCGGCGCTGTTCGGCCAGGCCTGCTTCCAGCCGGGCATGGTCAAGAACACCTATGGCACCGGCTGCTTCATGCTGATGCACACCGGCGCGCAGGCGGTGCGTTCGCGCAATGGACTGCTGACCACCATCGCCTGGGGCCTGGACGGGCGCGTGGAATATGCGCTGGAAGGCTCGATCTTCATCGCCGGCTCGGTGGTGCAGTGGCTGCGCGATGGGTTGCGCATGATCGAACGCGCCAGCGACAGCCAGGCGCTGGCCGCGCAGGTGCCCGACAGCGGCGGTGCTTACCTGGTACCAGCATTTGTCGGCCTCGGTGCGCCCTATTGGCGAAGTGATGTGCGCGGCGCGATGTTCGGCCTGACCCGTGGCACCCGCAAAGCGCACTTCGTGCGTGCCGCGCTGGAGTCGATGGCCTACCAGACCCGCGACGTGCTCGATGCGATGCAGTCCGATGCCGGTATCGCGCTGACCGAGCTGCGCGCCGATGGCGGTGCGATCGGCAACGACTTCCTGGCCGTATTCCAGGCCGACATCCTTGGCGTGCCGCTGCTGCGGCCGCGGCTGACCGAGACCACTGCACTGGGTGCGGCCTACCTGGCCGGCCTGGCGGTGGGGTTCTGGACCAGCCGCGAACAGATCGCCACGCAATGGGGCCTGGACCGGCGCTTCGAGCCACAGATGGAGGTGGCGCGGCGCGAGAAGCTGTATGCGGGATGGCAGCAGGCCGTGGCGGCCACCCTCGCCTTCCACGTCGACTGACGGTAGTGCCGGCCGCTGGCCGGCAACCCTATGATGTTTGGGGGCGCCTGGAGATTGCCGGCCAGCGGCCGGCACTACCACATGGCCAGCGGCCGTCAGAACGCCGGCAGCACCGCGCCCTTGTACTTGGTCTCGATGAAGGCCTTCACCTGCGGGCTGGTCAGGGCCTTGGCCAGCTTCTGCACGCGGGCGTCGTCCTTGTTGTCCGGGCGTGCGACCAGGAAGTTCACGTACGGCGAGTCCTTGCTCTCGATCGCCAGTGCATCCTTGGTCGGGTTGAGGCCAGCGTCCAGTGCGTAGTTGGTGTTGATCAGGGCCAGGTCGACCTGGTCCAGCACGCGCGGCAGCATCGCCGAGTCCAGCTCGCGGAACTTCAGGTTCTTCGGATTGGCGCTGATGTCACGCTGGGTCGACAGCGCGTTGGTCGGATCCTTCAGCTCGATCACACCGGCCTTGTGCAGCAGGATCAGTGCACGGCTGTTGTTGCTCGGGTCGTTCGGGATCACCACGTCGGCACCTTCGCGCAGCTCGGCCAGCGACTTGATCTTGCGCGAATACGCACCGAACGGCTCGATGTGCACGCCGATCACCTTCACCAGATCGGTCTTGCGATCGCGGTTGTAGGCATCCAGATACGGCTCGGTCTGGAAGTAGTTGGCATCCACCTGCTTCTGCACCAGCTGGTCGTTGGGCTGCACGTAGTCGTTGAACACGCGCACGTCCAGGTCCACGCCTTCCTGCTTGAGGATCGGCTTGACCACTTCAAGGATCTCGGCATGCGGCACGGCCGTAGCGGCCACCACCAGCTTCTGCGAGGGCTCGCCGGACTTGCCGCAGGCGGTCAGGGCCAGCGCAGCGGCGAGCAGGGGCAGCAACAGGGTCTTCTTCATGGGCGGAAGGGTTCTCGGGGGGAGTGTCAGGAGTTGTCGTAGTTGCTCAGGGCGAGCTCAAGCAGCGCCTTGGCCTGCTCGCGCAGCATCACCGGTTCGACGATCTCGGCATCCGAGCCGTAGTGCAGCACGTCCATCAGCAGCTCGCGCGAGACGCTGTACGGCACCTTCAGTTCATAGCGGCCATCGGCCAGGAAGCGGCCCTGCTGCTTGGAATGCCAGTGCTCGTCGGCCACCCAGCGGGCGGCCTTGGCGCTGAACAGGATGGTCGCCCAGCCCTTCGGCGCACCGGAGAAGATGCCGTAGCTGGCCCCGAGCTGCTCGTCCAGCTCGCTGTCGGCCACGTCGCGGGCGGTGCTGTCGATCACCCGCGCCTTGTGGATGCGATCCACGGCAAAGCTGCGCAGCGCCTCGCGGTCATGGTCCCAGGCATCCAGGTACCAGTTGTCGCGATAGTGGGTCAGGCGCTGCGGCGAAACGGTGCGCTTGGTCGGCTCGTCGGTGGAACGGGCGCGGTACTCGAACGCCAGCTGGCGGCGCTCCAGCACCGCCGAAGCCACGCTGCGGAAGCTGCCTTCATCGAACTTGCGGCCACGGTGCGGAATCACCCGCACCCGGTCCACCGGCCAGCTGGAAACGCCAGCCTGGGCCGCCAGCAGGCTCTCGATGCGCTGCTGCAGCGGTGCCAGCACCGAGGACAGCACGCCGCCTCCGGTCCGCGCCAGCAGGTGCTGCGAGGCCAGCAGGGCATGCAGCTCCTCCGAGCTCAGCCACAGGCCGGGCAGCTCGAAGCGGTCGCTCTCGTCGGCCTGGTAACGGAAGCCGGCTTCGCCGTCGCCCTCGATCGGTGCCATCAGCGCATCGCGCAGGAAGGCCAGATCGCGGTAGACGGTGGCACGGGAGCAACCGAGCTTGTCCTGCAGGGTCGCCACCGTCACCGGATAGCGTGCGGACTTGAGCAGACGATGCAGGGCGGTGATGCGTTCGTATCGGTCCATACCCCCGATTATGTCCGAGTCGCGGGTCTTGTGTGGGACGTTTGGGCTATCGTGGTCGCCCCCACCCCTCTGGAACACCCGATGCGCCGGTTGCCTGCCCTGTCCCTGCTGGCCTGCCTGCTGCTGGCCGCCTGTGATCGCGCGCCCGCCCCGGCCAGCACCGAAGCGCCCGTGCCTGCGGCGGATCCGGCGCAGGCGGTGCTGGGCGCCAGCCAGCGCTTCTCGGCCCTGCGCAGCTTCCACGCCGAACTGGAGGTGCTGGGCGCGCCGCAGCCGGTGCGCAGCGCCATGGACTTCGTCGCCCCCGACCGCTTCCGGGTGCAGACCCCGGCCGGTCCGCAGACGATCATCGGCGACACCATGTTCCTGCAGGCCGACGACGCGATCCGGCAGGTGCCGACCCCGCCGGGCCTGCTCGAGCAATGGCGCAACCCGCTGCCGGCCGATGCCCTGCCCGCCGATCTGCAGGCCGAAGACCTGGGCAGCCAGTCGCTGGACGGGGTCGAGACGCGTCACTACCGCCTGCGTGGCGCGCAGCCCGGCGAACGCCTGGAGTACTGGGTGGACGCGCAGGGCCTGCCGCGGCAGATCGTACGCAGCGGCAGCAGCAATGGCCGCAGCTTCCAGCTGCGCCTGCGCTATTCGCGCTTCAACGACCCGGCATTGCGCGTCGATCTGCCCTGAATAGGCGATCGCGGCAACGCCTGCTGAAGAAACCGTTTGGATCGATTCGGACCGCCATCACGCTTCCAGTATCATCACCGGCTGTCAACCGCTTCGGAGAAGCCCCGATGTCCCTGCGCGTGTCCCTGCTGATCCCCCTGCTGCTGTGCGCACCGCTCGCGTATGCGCAGGATGCCTCCGAACTGGCGGCGATGTCCTCGCCGTGGAGCGGCAGTGGCGGCGAGCTCGGTTTCGCTTCGGCACGCGGCAACAGCAGCACCGAGAGCTTCAACGGCCGCCTGCGCCTGCGCTACACCGATGGCGACTGGGTGCACAGCATGGACCTGGCTGGCCTGCGCTCCAGCTCCAAGGTGATCGAGACCCGCGACGACGGCTCCACCAGCCGCCGCAACAACACCACCGCCAACCGTTATACCGGCAGTGCCGGCAGCGCGCTGCAGCTGGGCGAGCACCGCCAGCTGACGGCCACGGTGCGTACCGAGCGCGATGACTTCGCCACCTACGACCGCCAGAGCTCGTTCGGTCTGGGTTACGGCACCCGCCTGTGGAACACCGAGCGTTTCTCGTTCGACGCGCAGATCGGCCCCGGTGTGCGCCGCACCCACAGCACCGAGGACGACCGCACCCGCACCGGCATGATCGGCCGCGGCCTGTTCGACATGAAGTACTCGCTGACCGACAACACCGACCTGGTCAACACCCTGCTGGTCGAGTCGGGTTCCTACAACACCTTCGGCCAGAACGACTTCGGTGTTTCGGTGAGCATGAACGAACATCTGGCGCTGAAGGCCGGCTGGCAGGCGCGTTACAACAGTGATGTGGCCGAGGACAAGCGCAAGACCGATACGCTGACCACGATGAACGTGGTCTACAAATTCAAATAAGAAACGGGCGCCGAAGGCGCCCGTTCTTCTTTCGGTAGTGGCGGGGGGGGGGGGGGGCGAGACAAAAAACATCAGGGGGGCGGGGGGGGGGGCCCGCCCGCGCCAC
>NZ_JBDJKU010000115.1:0-6969 GCF_039673015.1 Stenotrophomonas sp. TWI1409 | reverse complement strand
ATGCTCGACTGCGCCACAGCCAGTCGAGCATGGCTCGACTCTACAGAAAGCAACGACACGGACGCGACCATGGCAGACCCCTACAACAGCGGCTCCCCTTCCCCGCCCGCGCTGCGCTTCGACGATGCGCTGGTCACCACCGCCTTCGAGCTGCCCGGCCATCGCGTCGTGCGCAATCTGGGTGTGGTCCGCGGCATCACCGTGCGCTCGCGCTCGATCGTCGGCAATTTCCTCGGCGGTATACAGACGATCTTCGGCGGCAACATCACCATCTACACCGAACTGTGCGAACAGGCTCGCGAGGAAACCTACCGCGACATGGTCAAGCACGCGCGGCAGCTGGGCGCCAACGCCATCATCGGCATGCGCTACGACGCCACCGATGTGATGACCGGGCTGACCGAGGTGCTGTGCTATGGCACGGCGGTGGTGGTGGAGCCCCTCCGCTAACCTGGCCGTAGAGTCGAGCTTGCTCGACTGCTTCCCGATGGCGACAGTCGAGCAAGCTCGACTCTACAAGTCCGGTGCCGGCACCTCGACCTGCTGCACCGGCAGGGTCACCATCATCACCGTCGGATCGTCTGGATCCAGCCTGGTCTTGAAGCCCAGGCTCTGGCACATCGCCAGCATGGTGCTGTTCTCGCGCAGCACCTGGCCTTCGACCACGTCCAGGCCCAGCCACTTGGCGTACTCGATCATGATCGCCATCAACCGCCAGCCGATGCCGTGGCCCTTCAGGTCCGAACGGATCAGGATGCCGTACTCGCCACGGTGGTAATCGGCATCGGCGTGCAGGCGTACCGCGCCCAGCATTTCGCCGCTGCGCGGTTCGATCGCCACCAGCGCGATCGAGCGTGCGTAATCGAGCTGGGTCAGGCGCGCGATGAACTCGTGGCTGAAGTGCTTCACCGACTGGAAGAAACGCAGGCGCAGATCCTCGTCACTGACGCGGGCGAAGAACGCACGGAACAGTGCGTCGTCCTCCGGCCGCACCGGGCGCACGAAGGCACGGCCGCCATCGGACAGCTCGATGGTGCGCTCCCACTCCTTCGGGTACGGGAACACAGAGAAACGCGGATGGCCGCGGCCCTTGTGCAGAATGCGCGACGGTGCCACCGCTACGCGGGCATCGAGGGCGAGGATGCCCTTGCCGTCGACCAGCAGCGGGTTGATGTCCAGCGTGCGCACTTCGGGGATATCGGCAGCCAGTTGTGCCAGCTTCACCAGCGCCAGCGCCAGTGCGCGCTCGTCAGCCGCCGGCACGTCACCGTAAGCCTTGAGGATGCGCGAGGCGCGGGTCTGGCCGATCAGCTCATGGGCCAGGCGCAGGTCCAGCGGCGGCAGCGCCAGTGCCTTGTCGTTGATCACTTCGACGGCAGTGCCGCCGCGACCGACCACGATCACCGGACCGAACGTCGCGTCATCGGCGATGCCGACGATCAGTTCGCGCGCCTTCGGGCGGACGATGGTCGGCTGTACCAGCAGGCCATCAATGCGTGCATCCGGCCGCAGCTGGCGTGCGCGCGACAGGATCGCGTTGGCCGCGCTCTGCACCGCCGGCAGCGTGGCCAGGTTGAGGCGCACGCCATCCACTTCCGACTTGTGCGGAATATCCGGCGAGAGAATCTTCAGTGCGACCGTGGCACCGCGCTCCAGCAGAGGCTGCGCCAGATCCATCGCTTCGTGCGCATCGCGCGCATGCATCACCGGCGCGGACGGAATGCCATAGGCCTTGAGCAGTTCATGGGTGGCCAGCGGGTCCAGCCACTGCTGGCCGTTGGCCAGCGCGGCATCGACCAGTGCGCGCGCGGCGGCCGTGTCGACACTGAAATCCTGCGGCAGGCTGGGCGGCGTTTCCATCAACGCGTTCTGCGCTTCGCGGTAGCGCACCAGGTGCTGGAAGCCACGTACGGCTTCGGCCTCGGTCGGGTAGGTCGGGACGCGTGCCGCGTTGAGCGTGGCCGTGGCCTGGTCGTCGTTGCCCAGCCACACCGCGAATACCGGCTTGTCGCGGTGATGGCGCGGGCGCAGGCCGAGTGTGCGGGTGAGCGCCTGCGCCGCGTCCGCCGATGAGGTGAACGCGGTCGGCACGTTCACCACCATCACCGCGTCATTCTCGTTGTCGGCCAGCAGCGCTTCGATGGCCGCGGCATAGCGATCACCATCGGCGTCGACCACGATGTCGACCGGATTGCTGCGCGACCAGCCCTGCGGCAGCACCGCGTCGAGTTTCTCGATGGTGCTGTCGGACAGGTTGGCCAGCGTGCCACGCAATGCGATCAGCTGGTCCACCGCAAGGCGACCCACACCACCACCGTTGCTGAGGATGGCCAGGCGGCGACCGGGGAACGTCCCCAACCGACCCAGCGATTCGGCGGCGGTGAACAGCTCGTCCAGCGCCCCCACGCGCAGCAGGCCGGCGCGGTTGAAGGCAGCACCGTACACATCATCGGCGCGGGCCAGGGCCTGCACATGGGTATCGCGGCTGCCCGGCTGCACGCGCTCGGCACGGCCGGACTTCACCACCACCACCGGCTTGGCACGCGCGGCGGCACGCGCGGCCGACATGAACTTGCGCGCATCCTTGATCTGCTCGACATAGAGCAGGATGGCGCGGGTACGGTAGTCGGTGGCGAAGTAGTCGAGCAGGTCGCCGAAGTCGACGTCCATCGTGTCGCCCAGCGAGACCACGGCGGAGAAGCCGACCGAGCGCGCCACGCCCCATTCCACCAGCGCCGCCGCAATCGCCGAGGATTCGGAGACCAGCGCGAGATCGCCGGCCTGCGGAAAATGTGCGGCGATGCTGGCATTGAGCCGTGCATGCGGTGCGATCACGCCCAGGCAGTGCGGGCCAAGGATGCGCAGGCCGTGCTTGCGCGCCACCGTTTCCACCTGTTCCGACAACGAGCCCGGGCCTTCGCCCAGATGCGCGGTGAGGATGATCGCGGCCTGCACGCCGCGCTCGGCGGCGGTGCGTATCACCTGCGGCACGATCGCCGCCGGTGCGGTGATCACCACCAGCTCGGGCACCCAGTCCAGGTCCTTCAACCGCTTGACCGTGCGGATGCCATCGATCTCGGCGTGTCGCGGGTTGATCCACGCCACCTTGCCGGGGAAGCCGGTGCCGCGCAGGTTGCGCATCACCGCGCGCCCGGCCGAGCGCTCGCGCGGGCTGCCGCCGATCACCGCGACCGACTGCGGACGGAACACAGACTGCAGGTGGTAGGTACTCATGCGCCTACGGTACCCAAAAAAGGGGACGGAGGGGATTAAGTCGTTTGTGCCTCATGTGCCTTAAACGACTTAATCCCCTCCGTCCCCTTTTTGTTCTGCATGCCGACCAAGGTCGGCACCTACCGGAGCACGATGGTTCCGGCTTACAGCAGCGTGCCGTGCAGGATCATCGCGGCGATGCTGAAGTAGATCACCAGGCCGGTCACGTCCACCAGGGTGGCCACGAACGGCGCCGAAGCGCTGGCCGGGTCGAAGCCGAGCCGTTTCAGGATGAAGGGCAGCATCGAGCCGGACAGCGAGCCGAAGGTGACGATGCCGACCAGCGCGGCGCCGATGGTGATCGCCAGCAGGATCCAGTGCTCGCCGTAGTCGTGCAGGCCGCCCAGCTGCCAGATCACGATGCGCACGATGGCCAGGCAGCCGAGAATCGCGCCCAGCACCATGCCGGTGGGCACTTCGCGCAGGGCCACCTTCCACCAGTCACGCAGGCGCAGTTCGCGCAGTGCCAGGCTGCGGATCAGCAGCGAGGTAGCCTGCGAGCCGGAGTTGCCGCCCGAGCTCATGATCAGCGGGATGAACAGGGTCAGTACCACCGCGCGTGCCAGTTCGTCCTCGTAGTGCTGCATCGCGCTGGCGGTCAGCATCTCACCCAGGAACAGCACGCTCAGCCAGCCGGCGCGCTTGCGCAGCATCTCGAAGAAGCCGATCTGCATGTACGGCTTGTCCAGTGCCTCCATGCCGCCGAACTTGTGCGCATCTTCGGTGGACTCTTCGATCAGCGCATCGAGCACGTCGTCGACGGTGACGATGCCAAGCATCTGCTGCTGCGCGTCGACCACCGGAATCGCCAGCAGATCGTGGCGGCGGATCAGCCGCGCCACTTCCTCCTGGTCCATCAGCGCATCCACCGTCACCGGCGGATTGACCTGGGCCACGTCCAGGATCGATTCCTCGGGCAGGCCGGTGATCAGCCGGCGCATGGTCACTACCTGCTGCAGCTGCTGGCTGGCTGGGTCTAGCACGTAGATCGCGTACACCGTCTCGCGGGTGCGCTCGACCTGGCGGATGTGCTGCAGGGTCTGCGCCACCGTCCAGCTGGCAGGCACCGCCACATACTCGGTGGTCATCAGCGCACCGGCAGTGTTCGGTGGGTAGCTGAGCAGCTTCTGGATGGCCTGGCGGGCGTCGGTGCCCAGCAGCGGGATCAGCCGCGCGCGTTCTTCCTCATCCAGCTCGTGGACGATGTCGGTGGCGCGGTCATCGGCCATCAGGCCCAGCAGCGCCGCAGCCCGCGCCGGCGGCAGCGCGGCGACCAGTTCGCCACTGCGGTGCAGCTCCGGCGCTTCGAGCATCTTCACTGCACGCGGCAACGGCAGCGCCGCCAGCGTTTCCGCGGCGCGGGTCAGTTCCAGCGTATTGAGGAATTCCACCGCGTCGGCGGTGTTGTAGTTCGCCAGCGGTGCGGCCAGTGCGGCGGCATCGGCCACCGGGCGCAGCAATTGCTTCTGGTTCATCGGTTTTGCCTTGTGGGGGTGCGACCTCGCGCAACGCCAACGCAGGCAAACCGTCCCGATGTCAGGCGGTGGCCATCGCTGGCGTCGAACAAGGTCGACTTCTACTGTCGCTGGACATGGGTTGGGGACTCCGGGATGCGTATGCCGACGGACGCGCCGCCAGCGGCGGGCAGTCTGGACCCGTGGGCCATGCAGGTCAACCCGGCAGCCTTGCGCAGGGCGCCTGCCCGGCAGGTTGTGCTCGTGCATACACAGGCCGGCGCGCATAATGACGCGGTGGCACTCGCCTCCCCTTCCCCCACCCGAACGGACGCACCGCGGGCTTCTCCGATGACCAGGTATTCCCATGCATAGCGGTGGTCTGGAACTGGCCCTGGTGCTGCTGCTGGCGGCGGTCATCGCCGTGCCGGTGTTCAAGAAGTTCGGCTTCGGCGCGGTGCTGGGCTATCTGGCGGCCGGTGTGGTGCTGGGCCCGGACGGGCTGGGCTTTGTGCAGGACGCCGACCGCATCCTCGGCGCCGCCGAGATCGGCGTGGTGATGCTGCTGTTCGTGATCGGTCTGGAACTGTCGCCGGCCCGCCTGAAGGTGATGCGGCGCTCGGTGTTTGGTGCCGGTGCGGCACAGGTGGCGCTGTCCGGGCTGGTGCTGGGCGGCCTGCTGCTGCTCGACCATTTCCAATGGAAGAGCGCACTGGTGGTGGGCGTGGCACTGGCGCTGTCGTCCACCGCGGTCGGCCTGCAGCTGCTGTCAGAACACAAGGCGATCAACAGCGACCATGGCCGGCTCGGGTTCGCCATCCTGCTGTTCCAGGACCTGATCGCGATTCCGCTGCTGGCGGCCATCCCGCTGCTGGGCGGGGTAAAGAACGAGACCCTGCGCTGGGAAGACGCCGCCGTGGCCCTCGGCGCGCTGGCGGTGGTGATCCTGTGCGGGCGACCGGTGCTGCGCAAGGTGTTCGGCATCATCGCGCGTACCCGCAGCCCGGAAGTATTCACCGCGACCGCACTGCTGGTGGTGCTGGGCACCGCCTGGTTCATGCAGGAGGCCGGCCTCAGCCCCAGCCTGGGCGCGTTCCTGGCCGGCGTGCTGCTGTCCGATTCGGAGTTCCGGCACGAACTGGAAGCGCAGATCGAGCCGTTCAAGGGGCTGCTGCTGGGCCTGTTCTTCATTGCGGTGGGCATGGGCATCGACCTCGACCGCATCGTTGCCGAGCCGTGGCTGATCGCCGCCGGCGTGGCGATCCTGCTGGTGGTCAAATTCAGCCTGCTGTACGTGATCGGGCGCATCGCAAAGCTCAGTTCACGGCACTCGCTGCTACTGGGCAGCGTGCTGTGGCTGGGCGGCGAGTTCGCCTTCGTGGTGTTCAACGAAGCGCAGCGCGCGCACCTGCTGGGCAACGCCAACCATGACCGCCTGGTGGCGATCGTCGGCCTGTCGATGGCGATCACGCCACTGCTGATGATCGCGCTGCTCAAGCTGCTCGGCCAGGAGAAGGCAACGCCGCGCGAGGCAGCCGAGGCCGACAAGGTGGCGCCGGACAACCGGCCGAAGGTGCTGATTGCCGGCATGGGCCGCTTCGGCCAGGTCATCGCGCGCCTGCTGACCGCGCAGAAGGTGCCGTTCGTGGCACTGGAAGCGAACCCCGATACCGTGGCCGACCTGCGCCGCTTCGGCAACCAGCTGTACTACGGCGACCCGACCCGGCCGGAGATGCTGCGCGCGGCCGGCGGCGAGCACATCGATGTGTTCGTGATCACCGTGGACGACCCGGAGACCAACCTGCGCGCGGTGCGCATGGTGCGCCGGTTGTACCCGGACGCGAAGGTGCTGGCGCGCGCACGCAACCGCCAACATGCGTGGCGCCTGATGGACATGTCGGCTGAGCCGTTCCGCGAAGTGTTCGGCACCAGCCTGGAAATGAGCGGGCGCGTGCTGACTGCATTGGGTGTTGCACCTGAAGTGGCTGAACGCCACGTGCAGCGCTTCCGTGAGCACGACGAGCAGCTGCTGCGCGACCAGTACCTGGTGTACGACGACGAGGCTGCGGTGATCCAGACCTCGCGCGATGCACGCAACGACCTGATGCACCTGTTCGAGGCCGACGCGGAAAGCGACGGCAAGTAGGCGTGCCGACCAACGGTCGGCACCCACCACAGATTGCGGTAGTGCCGGCCGCTGGCCGGCAGCCTCGAAATTCCGGTGGTTTCATGAGGTTGCCGG
>NZ_JBDJKU010000114.1:0-7117 GCF_039673015.1 Stenotrophomonas sp. TWI1409 | reverse complement strand
GGGGCCCGGCACCCGCTGGGGATCACCTGCCACTGCAACAGCATGCGCTGGCTTGCCGGGGGGGGGCGGGGTGGGTTGGGCTGGCGGGGGACGGCAAAAACTGCTCCTGCGTGCCTCGTAGAGCGCCATCCATGGCGCTCTGCGCCCCCGCCTGCCCATCCCACCCCGCCTTCGACAGTTTCCGTGCGCTGTTGGTGGGTGCCGACCGTTGGTCGGCACGAGGCCGGATCCCTGTTTCTGCTCTGGTAGGTGTCGACCTTGGTCGACACGATGTGTCCGGAAGAATTCTCTGCCCATGAAAAAAGCCCGCCGGTATCCGGCGGGCTTTTTCGTGTGCACCTTGGCGCGGCGATCAGGTCCAGCCGAACAGCTCGAACAGCTTCAGGATCAGGTACGCACAACCACCTGCGGCCGGGATTGTCAGGATCCAGGCCCAGACGATGCGTTCGATGACGCCGAACTTCAGCGAGCGCGGGTTCTTGGCGAAGCCGACGCCCATGATCGCGGTGGAGATGCTGTGCGTGGTCGAGACCGGCATGCCGAAGTGGGCGGCCAGGGTCAGGATGGTGGCCGAGCTGGTCTCCGCGGCGAAGCCGTGGATCGGGTGCAGCTTGACCATCTTGTGGCCCAGGGTCTTGATGATCTTCCAGCCGCCCGAGGCGGTACCGGCGGCCATCACCACCGCACAGGTCAGCACGATCCACATCGCGATGCCGTCACCGGCGCTGGCGTCCGGGTGCATGAAGGCCAGCCACGACGGCAGGTCATCCAGCGCACCGGTGGCCTCGGCACCGATCAGGGTCATGGCGATGATGCCCATGGTCTTCTGCGCGTCGTTGTGGCCGTGGGCGAAGCCCATGTAGGCCGCCGAGGCGATCTGCGCTTTGCCGAAGAAGGCGTTGACGATGCGCGGGCGGGCCAGACGACCAATGGCACCACCGATCTTGGCCAGGCCGGCAATCAGGCCCCACAGCAGCACCATCACCACGATGCCGAGCAGGAAGCCGGCGATCGGCGAGGTGATCATCGGCACGAACACCTTCCACAGCAGGCCCTTGTTCTGCGCCCAGCTGCCCAGGCGCTCGGACCAGATCAGCGCGTCCCAGTTGTTGTGGGCAGCGGCCAGGCCGGCGCCGCAGAGGCCACCGATCAGGGCGTGCGAGGACGAGGAAGGCAGCCCCTTCCACCAGGTGATCAGGTTCCAGATGATGCCGCCCAGCAGGGCGCACAGGATCACCTGCGGGGTGACGTCGACCACGTTGGTGTTGAGCAGGCCCGAAGCGATGGTCAGCGCCACCGCGGTACCGGTCAGTGCACCGATGAGGTTCATGAAGGCGGCCAGCATCACCGCCCAGCCGGGCGAGAGCACCTTGGTCGCCACCACGGTGGCAATGGAGTTGGCGGTGTCGTGGAAGCCGTTGATGAACTCGAAGACGAGCGCGGCCAGGATCACCACCAGGACAAGGGTCAACATGCGGCGGCGTCCGTCAGCTGTTCTTCAACACGATCTGGTACGCCACCACGCCGGCCTCGCGGCAGCGGTCGATGGCCTTTTCCAGGATCTCGAAGAATTCCTTCAGCAGGAACATCTGCAGGTTGTCCAGGCGGCCCGAGTAGATGTCGCGGTACAGCTCGAGCATCAGGCGGTCGGCCTCGTTCTCCAGCGAACGCAGCTTCTCGTTGAGCGCGGTCATCCGGTCCAGGTTCATGTGGCGCAGGTCGGCCACCATCTCCACCACCACGCCGGCAGCCTGTTCCAGCATCGCCGCGCGCGGCGCGAAGTCGATGTGCTCCAGGTGGGTCGTGGCCAGCGAATAGCGATCGGCGAACTTCTCGATCTGCTTCGGAATCTTGTACAGCGCCGAGCCCAGCGCTTCGATGTCTTCGCGCTCGATCGGAGTCATGAAGCTGTCCACCAGCGCCTGGCTGATCTTGTCCGAGGCCGCGCGTTCGCGCAGGCGGGCCAGCTTGAAGGCGTCCAGCGCGGGCTGGCGGTCGGCCTCGCGCAGCATGGAATGCAGCGCCTTGGCGGCGTCGGAAGCCGCGACGGCAGCCTCATCGAGCAGGGTGTAGAACTGTTTGCCGGAACCGAAAATGGTCTGCAGAGAGAACATTGAGAAACCTGTCAGCCGTCGCGGGAAGGACGGCACCAGACGGAATTATGACGGCTAGATGACCATCACGGGTATCCCTGCCCCCTTCCGGGGCTCTGGAAGCCCCAACCTGAACAGGCGGTTGCCACCCTGCCACGCCCCTTTGCTAAGATGCCAGCGCGCCTTCGGGCGCACCTTATGGACGACGACCCTTACCCCCCTGCGCCGCGCCGGACCCTGTTCCTGAGCGCCAGCCGCCATCGCAAGCACCCGCCCTCCCTGCCACCAACCGGGGACGACGCCCGTGTTTGAAATGATCCTGATTGTCTTCGCGCTTGTTCTGCTGAACGGCTTCTTCGCCATGTCCGAGATGTCGGTCATGACCTCGCGCAAGAGCCGCCTGAAGCAGATGGCCGCCACCTCCAAGCGTGCCGCCAAGGCGCTGGAGCTGTCGGAGAAGCCGGAGAGCTTCCTGTCCACTGTGCAGATCGGCATCACCGTGATCGGCGTGCTGACCGGCTACCTCGGTGGTGAAGCACTGGGTGAAGCCTTCGCCGGCTGGATCCAGGGCCTGATGCCGGGCTTTGCCTACGCCGGCAACGTCGGTACCACGCTGGCGGTCAGCCTGATCACCTTCATCACGCTGATCTTCGGCGAACTGGTGCCCAAGCGCCTGGCACTGACCCGCTCGGAGGCCATTGCCGGCCTGGTGGCGATGCCGATGAGCTGGCTGGCCAAGCTGGCCCTGCCCTTCGTCTGGCTGCTGTCCAAGACCACCCAGCTGGTGCTGCGCCTGTTCGGCCTGGGCAAGGATGAAGTCGCCTCGGTGACTGAAGAAGAGATCCGCATGCTGGTGGCCGAGAGCCACGAGGCCGGTGTGATCGACGCCCACGAGCGCGACATGATGAACCGCGTCATGCGCCTGGGCGACCGCACCGCCGACAGCCTGATGACCCCGCGCAACCGCATCGCCTGGCTGGATACCCAGGCTGGGCTGGAGCGCAACCTGGAAATCATGGCCGAGCACGAGTTCTCGCGCTACCCGGTGCTGCGCGACAACGACATGGACGTGGTCGGCGTGCTGGAACTGAAATCGCTGGCCACACGCATGGCGCGCGGCGACAACGCGCTGTTCCAGACCCTGCGCGAACCGCTGTACGTGTCTGAATCCACCCACGCGATGAAGCTGCTGGAGATCTTCCGCGAGGAACAGCAGTCGATGGCGCTGGTGGTGGACGAGTACGGCGAAATCCAGGGCCTGGTGACCATCAGCGACCTGATGGGCGCGGTGGTCGGCCGCCTGCAGGCGGTGGAGAACGCCGACGAAGATGCGTTGGTGGTGACCCGCGAAGACGGTTCGCTGCTGGTGGACGGCTCGCTGCCGATCGAGGACCTGCGCGAGCTGATCGGCAGCAACGATCTGCCCGATGCCGAGGATGGCGATTACTACACGCTGGCCGGCATGTGCATCCACTACTTCGGCCGCATCCCGCACGCGGGCGAGTACTTCGACTGGGCCGGCTGGCGCTTCGAGGTGGTCGACCTGGATGGTGCGCGGGTGGACAAGCTGCTGCTGCGTACGCTGTCCGACGAGCAGGCCGATGAGCTCACCGCCTGAGGCCGGCCAGGGTCCGGGCGTTGAGCGCCCGGCCTACCGTAACGAGGGCATCCGCACCCTGCTGGAGATGTTCGCCTCCGGCGACCCGGCCGAGCACATGCCGCTCGGCCAGATCCTGTGCAACCTGCAGCAGAGCGCGTTCGGCGTGTTCCTGTTCGTGGCGATCCTGCCATCGTTCATCCCGATCCCGGGCATGGGCGGCGCGGTCAGCGGCCCGCTGGTGATCCTGATCGGCCTGCAGATGCTGTTCTGCCTGCGCCGGCCGTGGCTGCCCGGCTTCATCGCCCGCCGCGGGCCCAAGCGCGGCACCATGCACCGCTTCCTGGACCGCATCGACCGCCCGCTGCGGCGGTTGGACAAGATGCTGAAACCGCGCCTGCCGCAGCTGCTGACACCGCTGCCGGCGCATGCCTTCAGCGGCCTGCTGCTGGTGTTGCTGGGCATGCTGCTGTCGTTGCCGATTCCCTTCACCAACTTCCTGTTCGGCTTCCAGCTGCTGCTGTTCTCGCTGGCACTGCTGGAACGCGATGGCGCGCTGATGCTGTTCAACTGGATCGCGGCGCTGGCGGCGATCGCCTTCTTCGGTTTCAGTTCGGGGCAGCTGGTGGGCTATACGGTGGAGCTGTTCCAGCGCTGGTTCTGAGCCGGAATCCGGTAGAGCCGGCCGCTGGCCGGCTGCCACGTTTCCAGGTTTGCCGGCCAGCAGCCGGCACTACCAATACCGGACATCGGCCATCATCGAAGGTCGATGAATCCGTTGTCGGCCAACGCCGCCGGTTCGTCCTGCACGGCTGACAGTACGAAACTCAGCGCTGTGCCCAGCAGCGTACCCGGTCCATCCCAGTACTCGGCCGAGTCGGCGCGCACCTGGATCAGGCGCAGGTTCGGGTCGTCCTTGCCGCCCGGGAAGAACAGCTTCATCGCTGGCGACCACAGTTCCTCGATCTTCGCGCGATCATCAACCACGCGCGCGCGCCCGGCCACCGACACATAGGTGTTCTTCGATGGCGAGGCATAGGCCACGTTGACGCGCGGGTCGAGCGCAATCTCGGCCACCTTCGGGCTGTCGGCAGTGATGACGAACCACAGATCACCGTCGAAGGTGACCTGCTGGGTGGCCAGCGGCCGGCTGTAGAGGCGGCCGTCGACGCCGGTGGTGGTGAACATCGCCACCTCCACGTCCTTGATCAGTTCTGCCAGTTGGGCAATGTGTTCGGCGCGGGTGTCGGCCATGTGGGGGCTCCTTCGATATGAGCCCCCATCAGACGCGGTTCGGCCGCAATGGGCCGTGACGCAATTGTTCAGCCCGCGTGGCGGGCGTGCCAGGCCTGCATCGCCAGTTCGAACGAGCGCAGGCGCGCACGGTGGTCATACAGGTTGGCGGTGAGCATCAGCTCGTCCGGCTTGTGGCGCTCGACAAACGCGGCGATGCCTTCCGCCACCTGCTGCGGATCCCCCAGCACGGTGCAGGCCAGTGCCCGCTCCACGCCCACTTTTTCGTGCGGCTCCCAGAAGGACTCGATGTCGTCGATGGGTGCCGGAATCTTGCCTGGTCGGCCACGACGCAGGTTCACGAAACTCTGCTGCTGGCTGGTGAACAGGCGCCGCGATTCAGCTTCGCTGTCGCTGGCAACGACGTTCAGGGCCAGCATCGCGTGCGGCTGCTTCAGCGTGGCCGAGGGGCGGAACTCGCGTCGGTATACCGCCAGCGCTTCGTCCATCACGTCCGGTGCGAAGTGCGAGGCGAACGCGTATGGCAGGCCCATCGACGCGGCCATGCGCGCACCGAACAGGCTGGAACCGAGGATCCAGGTCGGCACCCGCAGGCCACCACCCGGAACCGCCTGCACCGCCTGCCCGGGCTGTACCGGCTCGAAGTAATGCAGCAGCTCACGCACGTCCTGCGGGAACTGGTCGGCGCTGTCGAAATAGCGGCGCAGTGCACGCGCGGTCGGCTGATCGGTGCCCGGCGCACGGCCCAGGCCGAGATCGATGCGGTCCGGATACAGCGACGCGAGCGTGCCGAACTGCTCGGCCACCTGCAGCGGCGCATGGTTGGGCAGCATGATGCCGCCGGCACCGACGCGGATGCGCTTTGTGCCACCCGCCACGTGACCGATCAGCACGGCGGTGGCCGCGCTGGCGATGCCAGGCATGTTGTGGTGTTCGGCCAGCCAGTAGCGGCGGTAGCCCAGCGCATCGGCGTGCTGGGCCAGTTCCAGCATGTTGGCGAAGGCAGCGGTGGTGTCACTGCCCTCGCAGACCGGGGCCAGGTCAAGGATCGACAACGGGATCATCAGCGGTTTTCCGTCACAGGATCCCCCATGCATGGGGTCGGCCGGGCGCGGCGGCCAGTGACGGTGGCGGGATGCTGATTCCCGTGGGACGGGTTCAGGGCCCGCCGGACCGATCCGGGGTGCCCTGATCCGCGCCAAGCGCGATTGGTAGTGCCGGCCGCTGGCCGGCATGCAGGTAGATCGCTTCGCAGCCGGCCAGCGGCCGGCTCTACCGGGGAATCGACGTCCCGGCTTAGAACGCGCTGGGGCGCGGCTCCGGCAGCGGCTGGTCGACCATTGGCTTCAGTTCGGCATCCAGCGCCACGCGCTCGTCGAACACGAAGCAGCGGCCTTCGTAGCCTTCGCCGCCCACCTCCTCGAAGTAGCCGAGGATGCCACCGTCCAGCTGCAGCACGTTGTCCATGCCGTCGTTGACCATCCACAGCGCCGCCTTCTCGCAGCGGATGCCGCCGGTGCAGAAACTGACCACCGTGCTGTCTTTCAGCGCCTCGCGGTGCGGCGCCAGCGCCTCGGGCAGGTCGGTGAACTTGTGAATCGGCAGCACCAGCGCATCCTTGAAGGTGCCGTACTCCACTTCCTGCAGGTTGCGGGTATCGAGCATCACCACCGGCTTGCCGGCGTCGTCATGCCCCTGCCGCAACCAGCGTTGCACCGTGGCCGGATCGACCGCCGGCGCCCGCGGATAGTCCAGCGGCTGACCGTCGTCACGGCGGAAGCTGATGATCTCGTCCTTCACCTTGGCCTTCAGCCGCGCGAACGGCTGATGTTCACTGAAGCTGGTCTTGACCCGCATATCGGCAAACCGCACGTCAGAACGCAGCGCCGCGTAGAAACCCTCGACCGCCTCCGGCGCACCCGCCAGGAACAGGTTCAGCCCCTCGCCCGCCACCAGGATCGTGCCCCGCAACTGCGCCGCCTCGGCACGCGCCAGCAACTGGTCGCACAGGGCCTGGGGAGCGTCGATGACGGCGAAATGATAGGCAGCGGTATTGGCGATCATCCCGCCATTTTAGCGCCTCCCGCCCGCACGGACAGATTCAGGGGTGGGGGGACCCCGGGCCGCCCGCGGGGGGGCACCCCCCCCCGCCCCCCCACCCAAAAATTTGCAA
>NZ_JBDJKU010000113.1:0-7454 GCF_039673015.1 Stenotrophomonas sp. TWI1409 | reverse complement strand
GGCGTGAGCCGCATGGATGCGGCGACCGAGCTTACATGGACGTACTTGCAGCGTCCCCCGCAACCGGACCCGCCCCGCCACCCCACAGGAAACCCGCTTCTGCTTCGGCTGTTGCTGTTGCTGTTGCTTCGGCTCGCAGCAGGTGCAGGGCTGCAAGCCCTGCCGATCAACACCCTCCTTACGAACGACTGACGTGACACTCATGCGTCATGCGCGAGGCTGTCCGCTTGCTGTTCGAGTGGAGGTGGCAACGGTGCACTGGCAAAGCGCACAGGCCTACGCATGGCCGTTGGGATTGGCAGCAGTAGTGGGTGGCATCGGCGCGTGGCTGATCCTCTGGATCTACCATCGATTGAAAGGGCGTGATCGCCGGCGTGCACGCATCGGTCGCGTGCTCGGGTTACCACTGGCCACCGCATGGCCGCTGCTGTTGTTGATCCCCGCATTGCAGGCCACGCCACTGCAGGAGCCGGTGCTGGGCAACCTGCAGCATGTGCTGCACATCGCGCTGACCGCGTGCTTCATCTGGTTGCTGGTACGCGCGGTGGCGGCGGGCGAGCGCGCGATCCTGCGCAGTCATCCCATCGATGTCTCCGACAATCTGGAAGCGCGCCGCATCCAGACCCAGACGCGGGTGCTCAGCCGCGTGCTGATGGGCGGCATCATCGTGCTGGGCGCATCGCTGGTGCTGTTGACCTTCCCGATGGTGCAGAAGATCGGCACCGCGCTGCTGGCATCGGCAGGCCTGATCGGCCTGGTGGCGGGTATCGCGGCCAAGCCGGTGTTCGGCAACCTGATCGCTGGCCTGCAGATTGCGGTGACGCAGCCGATCCGGCTGGATGACGTGGTGATCGTCGAGGGCGAGTGGGGCCGCATCGAGGAGATCGGCAGCAGCTATGTGGTGGTGCGCATCTGGGATGAGCGACGGATGGTGGTGCCGCTGACCTGGTTCATCGAAAACCCGTTCCAGAACTGGACGCGGCGCAGCGCCGATCTGCTCGGCACCGCGTTCCTGTGGTTGGACTACCGTGCGCCGATTGCCGCGATCCGCGCTGAGCTGGAACGCATCTGCCGTGGCGAAGCGCTGTGGGATGGCCGGGTCTGCGTGACCCAGGTGACCGAGACCAGCGAGCGTGCGATCCAGGTGCGCCTGCTGGTCAGCGCGCGCAGCTCGGGCGATGCCTTCGATCTGCGTTGCCTGGTGCGCGAGCGCATGCTCGATTTCCTCGCCCGTGAGCATCCGCAGTCGCTGCCGCAGGTGCGTGCGCGGCTGCAACACGAAGATGAGCTGGATATGCCGCGCGGTCCACGTGCACGCACCGCGGATGTGCGTTCGCCGGGTGCTGAAGATGGTGAGGCGGCAATCGTGCCGGTGGAGCCGGAACCCGGACGGTAGCGCCGGCCGCTGGCCGGCAACTCCGGATCTGCCGGCCAGCGGCCGGCACTACCGGGTCATCGGATTCGCTGGGCAGCGGCCGGCGTTAACGGGTCGATACAATCAGCCCATGACCCTCGCCCCCGCTGACGTGCCCGCCTCCCTGCAGCCTCTTGTCGACCGCGCCTTGGCGCGCCTGGCCCAGGTCCTGCCCGAGCCCATCCCGGCCAACCTGCTGCCGTTGCTGACCCGGCTGGCGGTGAGCAGCGACTTCGCGCTGGACACCCTGGTGCGGCAACCGGCCTTGCTGGCACAGCTGGCCGCGCCCGGCTGCCCGCCGATCCCGGCGCCGGTGCTCGATCCTCTGCAGCCCAGCGACTGGCCGGCGCAGATCCGGCGCTGGCGCACCGCGATGTCCACACGGCTGATCTGGCGCGACCTGGCCGGCCTCGACGACGTGCCGCAGACCCTCGCAGGTGCCACCACGCTGGCAGAGGACTGCCTGCGGCTGGCACTGGACGCCCTGCAGCAGGAATTCGCCCAGCGCCACGGTGTGATCGCCGATGAACACGGCATCCCGCAGCAGCTGGTGGTGTTCGGCCTCGGCAAGCTCGGCGGTGGCGAGCTCAACTTCAGTTCCGATGTGGATCTGGTCTACGCCTATCCGCAGGGCGGCGAATCGGACGGCCCGCGCCCGCTGGCCGCCGAGGAATACTTCGCCCGTCTCGGCCAGCGCCTGGCCAAGCTGCTGGACGAAACCACCGTCGATGGCTTCAGCCACCGCGTCGACCTGCGCCTGCGCCCGTTCGGCAGCGCCGGTCGGGTCGCGCTGTCGTTCGCGGCGATGGACCAGTATTTCCAGCGCGAGGGCCGCGACTGGGAACGCTATGCGTGGCTGAAGGCGCGCGCGGTGGCCGGCGATATCGAGGCCGGTGAGGCGTGGCTGCAGACCCTGCGCCCGTTCGTGTACCGCCGCTACCTGGATTTCACCGCGCTAGACGGCCTGCGCGAAATGAAGGCGGCCATCACCGCTGAAGTCGCACGCCGCGAACTGCACGACGACATCAAGCGCGGTGCCGGTGGCATCCGCGAGATCGAATTCCTGTGCCAGGCGCTGCAGCTGATCCGCGGTGGTCGCGAACCGGCATTGCGCGAGCGTCGGCTGCTGGTGGCGCTGGACGCACTGGTGGCCGCCGGGCAGATCGCGCCCGAGGACGGCAGTGCGCTGCGCGAGGCCTACCTGTTCCTGCGCCGGCTGGAAAACCGCCTGCAGATGCTGCGTGACGCGCAGACCCATGTGTTGCCCAGTGATGCGCTCGACCGCGAACGCATCGCCGTGGGTCTGGGCTATCCGGATTGGGAGGTGCTGCGCGCGGCGCTGGCCGAACAGCAGCAGCGCGTCAGTACTGAATTCGCCGCGCTGCTGGCACCGCGCAAGGGCCAGGCCGCGCCCGATGCGCTGGCCAACTACTGGCGCAGCCTGCCCGAAGGCAGCAACGCACCGCTGCTGGCCGAAGCCGGTTTCCTCGATGCCAACGGCGCTGACCAGTCGCTGCGCGACTTCGCCCAGGGCACCGGCGTGAAGTCGTTGTCCGATGCCGCGCGTGCGCGGCTGGATCGCGTGCTGCCCGCGCTGCTGCATGCGGCCACGCGTTCGCCGCAGCCGGATGCCGCGCTCAAGCGCGTGCTCGGCCTGCTGCAGGCGGTGCTGCGCCGGACGAGCTATCTCGCCTTGCTGGACGAACAGCCCAGCGCACTGGCGCGGTTGGTGGACGTGCTGGCGCGCAGCGCGCTGCTGGCCGAACGGTTGGCGGCGTATCCGCTGCTGCTGGACGAACTGCTGGACGTGCGCGTGTCCGGGCCGATGCCCGATGCCGCCGGCATGCTGGCGGAGTGCCAACAGGTACTGGCAGTGGAGGATCCCGAATCCGCACTGCGCTGGCTCAATGAAACGCGGCTGGCACTCAGCTTCCGCATGGCGATGGCCACGCTGGATGGCCGCCAGGGTGCGGTGGACAGCACGCGGCAACTGGCCGAGCTGGCGCAGGCCGTGGTGGTCACCGTGTTGGCGATGGCCGAAGCGGACATGCATGCCGCACACGGCGAGATTCCCGGCGGGCGTTTCGCGATCATCGGCTATGGCAGCCTCGGTGGGCTTGAACTGGGCTTCGGTTCCGACCTGGACCTGGTGTTCCTGCACGACAACCCGGCCGGCGTGGATGCCAGCAATGGCGCGCGTCCGCTGGAGCCGGGGCGCTGGTATGCGCGCCTCGCGCAGAAGGTGATGGCGCTGCTTGGTGCGGTGACCGCCGCCGGGCGCCTGTACGACATCGACGTGCGCCTGCGCCCGGATGGCGGCAAGGGTTCACTGGTGTCTTCGCTGGCCAGCTACACCGAATACCAGCGCGAACGCGCGTGGACCTGGGAACACCAGGCGCTGGTGCGCGCGCGTGGCGTGGCCGGCGATGCCAGCCTGCTGGCCGACTTCGAGCAGGTGCGTGCGCAGACGCTTGGGCGTGAGCGCGACACGGGTGTGCTGTACGCGGACGTGCTGAAGATGCGCGGCCGCATGCGCACCGAACTGGACCGCAGCGATGCCGCGCGGCTGGACCTGAAGCAGGGTGCCGGTGGCGTGGTGGACCTGGAGTTCCTGCTGCAGACCGGTGTGTTGGCGCGTAGCGCGCGGCATGCAGCGCTGCTGCAGCCGCGCGATACACCTTCGTTGATCGATGCGTTGGCGGTTGCTGGTTTTCTGCCGGAAGACACGGCGCAGGCATTGCATGGAGCACATGCCACGTTGCTGGATGTTGGCCTCGCCTGCACGCTGGATCGACGTCCGCGACTGGCACCGACCACGCCCGCGATTGAGGAGGCATGTGCAGCGATTACGGCAGCGTGCATCGCCGCGGAGCTGCCATTCGCCTGAGTGGGTGCAAATGCTGCAACAACTTTGGGTGGGTACCGACCGTTGGTCGGCACAATCTGTCGGCAGCGATGAGTTCTGCAGGGCGTGCCGACCAACGGTCGGCACCCACCGGATCAATGGCCGGCGATGACCCGCTGTTGGCAGCTACCAGATCAATGGCGGTCAGCTGGTGGCGCGCAGCGGCGCCATCTTCCACAACAGCGCGCGGAACGGGGCCAGCAGGCAGACGCCAATCGCCAGCTTCACCGCCAGGTCGCCGGCAGCCCAGCTCACCCACGGCAGGGTCGAACCGGCAAACGCGATCGACCAGAAAATGGTGGTATCCACCGTGGCGCTGCAGGTGGTGGCCACCATCGGTGCGCGCCACCAGCTGCCACGGCGCAGGCGGTCGAACACGGTGATGTCCAGCAGCTGGGCCACGATGAAGGCCGAGCACGAGGCAATGGCGATGCGCGGGGTGGCCACCCAGATCGAAAGCAGCACCGCCACCGCGAAACCGATCCACGCCACGCGGCGGGCGGGGCCCGGGCCGAAGCGGCGGTTGATCAGGTTGCTGACCAGGAACGCGACCGGGTAACTGAAAGCACCCCACGTCAGCCAATCGTTGATCGGGTACTGCACCAGTACGTTGGACAGCAGCACCACCGCGCCCATGGCCAGCACCGCCAGCACCAGGGCGCGGGCGGTCAACGGGGCAAACACAGGGGCAGGACGCACGGACATGGCGAGCCAGGGGGACAAAGGTAATCCCCCATTATCCGCCCGGCTCGCGGCAATGCCAAAACCGGCCGTTCAGCTTTACAGCGTTTCGCTCATCACATCGCCGGCGGCATAGGCGGTCGGCACATAGGCCAGCGCCTGGCCCTGCGCGCTCTTCACGGTCCAGCCGGCACCCGCGTCGGTCGGGTCGAAGCGCACCTGCTGGCCGACGACGAAACCGGCAATCGGATCATCGCCTGCAGCCGCCGGCCATTGCAGCGTTGCGGTCTGGTCGGCCTTGCCGGGCACCTGCAGGTGCACCTGGCGATCACCGGCTGGCGTGGTGGCGACCTGCTTCACTTCCATCGGTGGCAGCGGCACCGCCGGCGTGCGTGCGGCGACCTTGCCGTTGCGCTCGCTGGCCTTGAACGGGGCCTTGGACAGTTCGGCCAGTCCCATCGACGTGGCCAACGGAATCGACAGCACGATCAGCGACGTGACCAGCACGCTGGTCTGGCCGCTGTTCAACTGCGGCGCGGCGCCGGCATGGACGGTGGGCACCACCAGCGCCGAAAGCAGCAGGGCAGTGGCGGGAACGCGCAGGCAACGGAACATGGAGACCTCCTGGTCAGGGTGGGGACGGCGGCTCAGCGCCGGGTATCGAAGATGTCGCGCGGGCCGGTGGCCTCGGGCAGGTATTCCAGTGGACGGCCCTGGTTGTCCTTCAGCTGCCAGCCCTGGTCGGCGCCGGTCGGCTCGAAGTTCACGGTCTGGCCCACGGTGAACTGCACGGCGGGATCGCCGATGCCGCGCGGGTACTGCATCGATGCGGTGTTCTGCGGATCGTTGGCATCGCGCAGCAGCACTTCGCGGCGGCCATCCACGGTGGTGGCGATCGCGCTCACCTGCATCTGCGGCAGCTTGATCTGCTGTGGGCGGGCCAGCGGCTGGCCAGCGTCGGCGGCATCCTGGGCTTCCTTCGCCGCCGCCGCGCGGGCCGACGTCACCATCTGCGTGGACATCTCCAGGCTCGGTCCCTGCGGGCCCGGGTCGTGGATGATCACGATGCGGCGCTCTGCATGAGCGGCCGTGGACCAGGCCAGGCTTGCGACGATCAGCATCGGCATCAGGACGGCGGGCAGGGTACGCATGTCGTTCTCCTTGCTGGATTCAGGGCGTGGCGGCGGCAGCACCAGCTACCGGCACGTGAGGGATCACCAGTTCCTGCTGCAGCTGGCTGCGCTGGTGCAGGAAATCGAACACCGATTCCACCGTCACCACCGAATAGTTGCCGGAGATGCGCTCGCCGGCCGGATGGTCGGTGGTGGTGGCGTTTGCAATGAACAGGCGCGCACCCACGCGCTTGCCCAAGCCGATATGCAGCACGCTGGGCTGGTACTTCTGCTGGCGCAGCCATTGCTGGGCCTGTTCGCGCTTGACGATGGCCGGCGCACCGTCGGCCTGTGCCATCGCTGCCGCCAGCACCTCCAGTACCCACTGGTTGGAGTTCTGGTAGTCGGTGGCGAACGGGTAGGCGACCACGTTGTACCTGGTCTCGTGCAGCGCCTTGGGCTGGATCGACGGCGACACCAGCATCGCCTTCAATGCAGCACGCAGCGGCGCCGACGGCACGCCGATGCGCAGGTCGGTATGGCCGCCGCTCTCGCCGACGAAGTTGCCGAGGCCTTCGTGGTACAGCTGCGAGCTGTCGGTCTTGCAGCGGTTGAGCAGGTGCATCGCGCGCCAGCGGCCGTCGTCCTCGCGCAGCAGGAAGGCCAGGTGGCTGTGGCGCAGGCCGTATCGGCTCAGGTCCTGGCCACCGCGCGCGGCGATCACCACGTCCACATCGGGCAGCGCATCGAGACGCTCGGCGGTGGTCCAGGCCACGTCCAGCATCGCCGCCTGCGCGGCCACGCTCGGGTAGCGCTCGCGGCATTCGGTGCTGTTGGCCCAGGCCGGTGCAGTCGCCAGCAGGCTGGCGATCAGCAGCGCGGCGCGGGGCAGGCGGGAAAAACGATCCATGTCGATACCTTCAACGGCGGGCAGGCCCGCGCGCCGATCATACGCCGGTCAGCGCAGCGGGCGGTCCAGGCCCTTGCGCTGGAGTTCCTTGTCGCAGGCGTCGCTGATCGGGGCCACCGGCAGCGGCGGGCGCTGTCCCTTCGGATCGCGCAGCGCCGGTTGTTCGCGGTACGCGTCCAACTGCTGCTGGCATTGATACGAAATCGGATCCAGCTCGGTGGGCGTGGTGGAACAGGCAGCGAGCAGGGCCAGGGGCAGCAGGAGCAAGGTACGCATGAAGACGTTCAGAGTGATGGGGGACGCTGGACTCTAACCGCGTAGCCGGATCGAAATGTTCAGAAATCGCTGCGCGGTCGGGTTGTGGGGGGGGGGGGGGGGGGGCGACAAAGGGGGGGGGAGGGAGGTGGAGAGCTAGGGGCAGAGCCCGCGGCA
>NZ_JBDJKU010000112.1:0-7876 GCF_039673015.1 Stenotrophomonas sp. TWI1409 | reverse complement strand
GTGTCGACCTTGGTCGACATGGATGAACTCATTCAATATCTGACAGATGTGTCGACCAAGGTCGACACCTACCAACAGCCGCGCGGAACCGGTCTGGGGCAGAGCCCCCTGAGTCAGGGGGCGGCCGCGAAGCGGCGGGGGTCTGGGAGCTGGTAAGTGGGGCCCACGGTTCGCGCAGCGAAGCGTGGGAGCGACAGCGCGCATGCGATGACGCGTACCAGCCCTGCCAACAAAAAACCCCGCTTGCGCGGGGTTCTCTGTGTGTTGCCTGCAGCGGGTGCTTACGGGCGACGGGCCAGGGCCTCGATGTCCTTCGCCTTCGGCAGCAGGTCCTGCTTGCTGACGCGCAGGAAACCGATCGTCAGCATCGGCACCGCCACCAGGATCGAGGACAACACCACGATCACCGCACCGATCATGTGCGTCTCGGCCAGGCCTTCCATCGAGCTGCCGCCGTACATGTACAGCGCCAGCGCCGACAGGAAGAACATCACCGCGGTGATCACCGTACGCGACAGCGTCTGGTTGATCGAACGGTTCAGCACTTCCATCGAGTCCACGCGCAGGCTGCGGAAGTTCTCGCGGACGCGGTCGAAGACCACGATCAGATCGTTGATCGCAAAGCCCATCACCGACAGCAGGCCGGCCAGCACGGTCAGGTCGAACTCACGGCCCAGCAGGGACACGTAAGCGACCGTCACGATCAGATCGAACATCGCCACGATGCTGGCGGTGACCGCGAACTTCCATTCGAAGCGCACCGCGATGTAGATCAGGAAGCCGGCCAGCATGAAGATGGTGGCGTACAGGCCATTCATCGCCAGGTCCTTGCCGATCTGCGGGCCCACGAACTCGTTGCGGAGGACGGTAGCCTGGTTGTCGGCGGTGGACAGCGCCTTCACCACGGCGGCGGCGGTGGCCTTGTCCTCGTGCGCGGCGTCGCCGGTACCGGCAGCGTGCTCACCGTGCGGGGCCAGGCGGATCAGCAGATCGGTGTTGCCACCGACGCTCTGCACCTGGGCACCGTCGAAGCCACTTTCCTCGAGCCTGGTACGGACCTGCTCGACGTCCACCGCCTTGTCGAAGCGGGCTTCGATCAGCGTGCCGCCGGTGAAGTCCAGGGCGTAGTTGAAGCCCTTGAAGCCGATGATGGCAACCGAGGCCAGGAACACGATGACCGTGACAACCATCGCGACATGGCGCCAGCGCATGAAGTCGATCTTGGTGTCGTTCGGGAGGATGTGCAGCGGAAACAGTTTCATGTGCGTGTCGTCCCGTCAGATGGCCACGTTCTGGAGCTTCTTGCGGCGGCCGTAGATCAGCGTCGCCAGCGCACGCGACACGGTGATCGCGGTGAACATGGAGGCGAAAATACCGATGATCATGGTCAGCGCGAAGCCCTTCAGCGGACCGGTACCGAATGCGAACAGCGCCACACCGACGATCAGGCCGGTCAGGTTGGCGTCGAGGATGGTGCCGGAAGCACGCTCGTAACCGGTCACGATCGCGGTCTTGCCCGGCACGCCGGCACGCAGCTCTTCACGGATACGCTCGTTGATCAGCACGTTGGCGTCCACCGACAGGCCGACCGACAACGCCAGACCGGCGAAGCCCGGCAGGGTCATGGTCGCGCCGAACAGCGACATCACCGCCACCACGATCAGCAGGTTGAACAGCATCGCGATCGAGGTGATCACGCCGAACATGCGGTAGTAGACGCTGAAGAACACCAGGGTGAACAGGAATGCGAACACCACCGCGCGCATACCGTTCTTGACGTTCTCGGCACCCAGGCTCGGGCCCACCACGCGCTCTTCGACGAAGTCCATCGGCGCGGCCAGCGAGCCGGACTTCAGCAGCTTGGCCAGGTCCTCGGCTTCCTTCTTCTGCAGGCCGGTGGTCTGGAAGTTCTTGCCGAACACGCCGTTGATGTTGGCCACCGAGATCACTTCCTCGTTGACCTTGAAGCCACGCACTTCCTGGCCGTCGACGACGGTCACGGTCGGCACGCGCTCGGTGTAGACCACCGCCATCGGCTTGTTCACGTTGGCGCTGGTGAAGTCGAACATGCGCTGGCCGCCGACATTGTTCAGCGTCACGCTGACCGCCGGAGAGCCGCTGTTCGAATCGGTCACCGCCTGCGCGCCGACCATCTGGTCACCGGTGACGATCACGCGCTTGTTCAGCAGGACCGGACCACCGCCATCACGACGCTGGTAGACCTTCGCTTCCGGCGGAATGCGCCCGGAGTTGATGGCGTCCTGTGCATTGCCGTCAACCACCGCGCGGTACTCGAGGGTAGCGGTGGCGCCGATCATGCGCTTTGCTTCGGCGGTGTCCTGCACGCCCGGCAGCTGCACCACCACGCGGTCGGCACCCTGGCGCTGGATGATCGGCTCGGCCACACCGAGCTGGTTCACGCGGTTGCGCAGGGTGTTGATGTTCTGCTCGATGGCGCCGTTGGCAATCTGGGTGATTTCGGTTTCCGGCACGGTCACCGTGATGCGATTGCCGCTGACGTCGTAGCCGAGGGTCGGCTGCGCCTTCACCAGGGCGGTGCGGGCACGCTGCGCGGCGTCGTCACCGGCGGACGGGCTCAGGTTCGCCACGATGCTGTTGTCAGCGCGGCGTTCCACCGACTGGTACGGGATGCGGGCGTCGCGCAGGGTGCTGCGCACGTCTTCGGTGTAGGCGTCCAGGCGCTTGTCGAGGGCGGCCTTCTGGTCGACCTGAAGCACGAAGTGCACGCCACCCTGAAGGTCCAGGCCCAGCACCATCGGACGACCGCCGAGGTTGGCCAGCCAGTCCGGCACGGTCGAGGCCAGGTTCAGGGCCACGGTGTACTTTTCGCCGACCGTGTCACGCAGGGCGTCGCTGGCAGCGGACTGCGCCTTCAGGTCCGACAGGCGGACGATCAGGCTTTCCCCTTCCTTCTCGACACCGATGGTGGTGACACCGGCCGTCTTCAGGTCGGCCAGCACACGGTCACGCAGCGCATCGTCGATCTGGCCGCCACGGTTGGCGGTGATCTGGAGGGCCGGGTCCTTCTGGTAGATGTTGGGCAGCGCGTACAGCGCGCTGAGCGCCAGTACGATCAGGATGACGACGTACTTCCAGCGTGGAAATTCGAGCATTGCTTGGGTCCCGCGCGGCGCCATCCCCGGCGCCGCGGTTGTGCATCGGAAAGGGAGTGGCTTACTTGGCCGAATCCAGGGTGCCGGTCGGCAGCACGCTGCCAACAGCGCCCTTCTGCACGCGGATGCGCACGTTCTCGGCCACTTCGATGGTGATGAAGTTGTCGCCGATGTCGGTGACCTTGCCGGCGATGCCGCCATTGGTCAGCACTTCGTCACCACGCTTGATCTTCTCCAGCATGGACTTGTGTTCCTTCTGCCGCTTCATCTGCGGGCGGATCATCAGGAAGTACATGATGGCGATCAGGATGACCGGGAACAGCAGCGTGGTCAGGCCCATGCCCTGCGGTTGGCCGCCGGCGGCCTGGGCGTGGGCGGCGGGAATCAGGAAGGCAAGCAGGTTCATCGTTGGTCCTTTGGTTGGGCGGCGCTTCGGCCCTTTCACGGGCACGAGGTGTCGACCGCGGATCTGGGTCAGCCTTGAAGTATGCCACGGCCCCGGGCATTCGTCCTTGGGCCGTTTGGCAGGGGGTGTTCGGGTTACAGGGGCGGCGCGACCGCCCCGCGTGCCGCGTAGAAAGACTCACGGAAGGCCAGGAAGGTTCCCGCCTCGATCGCCGCGCGGATGTCGGCCATGAGCTTTTCGTAATAGAACAGGTTGTGCAGGGTGCCCAGCATCGGCGCCAGCATCTCGTTGCAGCGGTCCAGGTGGCGCAGGTAGGACCGGGTATAGCCGCCGGTGCAGGCCACGCAGCCGCAGCCCGGCTCGATCGGGTCCATGTCGCGCGCGTACTGGGAATTACGGATGCGAACGGTGCCGAACGAGGTGAAATAGTGGCCGTTGCGCGCGTTGCGGGTGGGCATCACGCAGTCGAACATGTCCACGCCACGTGCGACACCCTCGACCAGGTCCTCCGGCCGGCCCACGCCCATCAGGTAGCGCGGGCGGTCGGCGGGCAGTTCCGGGTCCAGGTGGTCGAGCATGGCGTTGCGCTCGTCTTCGGGCTCGCCCACGGCCAGGCCGCCGATGGCATAGCCGTCGAAACCGATCGCCTGCAGGGCATCGGCCGAGCGGCTGCGCAGGTCGGTGTGCACGCCGCCCTGGACGATGCCGAACAGGGCCGCGTCGTTGCCCAGCTCGTCATGCGCGTTGCGGCTGCGCTGGGCCCAGCGCAGGCTCAGCTCCATCGAACGGCGGGCGACATCCTCGGTGGCCGGGTACGGGGTGCACTCGTCGAAGATCATCACCACGTCCGAATCGAGCACCTTCTGGATCTTCATGCTCTCTTCCGGGCCCAGGAACACGCGGGCACCGTCGGTGGGCGAAGCGAAGGTCACGCCCTGTTCGGTGATCTTGCGGCGATGGGCCAGCGAGAACACCTGGAAGCCGCCGGAGTCGGTCAGGATCGGGCCATCCCAGCGGCAGAAGCCGTGCAGGCCGCCGTGGTCGGCGATGATGTCCAGGCCCGGCCGCAGGTACAGGTGGAAGGTATTGCCGAGGATGATCTCGGCGCCCAGCGCACGCACCTGGTCCGGCAGGATGCCCTTGACCGAGCCATAGGTCCCCACCGGCATGAAGGCCGGCGTTTCCACCGTGCCACGCGGGAAGGTCAGGCGGCCACGGCGGGCACGGCCGTCGCGGGTCTTGAGCTGAAACTGCAATCGGGACATGGAGCGGTCATTCGGGCAAATAGTCGCCCATTGTCTCCCAAAACCGGGTCGACCGCCCATTCAGGCCTGAACGGCACGGCAGTAGAGCCACGCCATGCGTGGCTTTCCTGGCCTCCAGGCACCGGCAAGTGCGCACCAACGGTGCGCACCCACCACAAGCAGGCAGAGGTCAGCGCCCTACCCCGCCTGCGGGAACAGCAGCATCGCGTCGCCGTAGCTGAAGAAGCGGTAGCGCTGCTCGATCGCGTGCTGGTAGGCCTCGAATACGCGCTGCTTGCCGGCAAACGCGGAAATCATCATCAGCAACGTGCTTTCCGGCAGGTGGAAATTGGTCACCATCGCGTCGACGCTGCGGATGCGGTAGCCCGGGGTGATGAAGATCTGCGTCTCGCCGGCGAACGGCAGCAGCTCACCATCGCGCATCGCGCTTTCCAGCGCGCGCACCACGGTGGTGCCGACGCCGATCACCCGGCCGCCGGCGGCACGCGTGCGCCGCACCTGCTGCACCAGCTCGGCACCGACATTCAGCCACTCGCGGTGCATCACGTGGTCCTTCAGGTCATCGGCACGCACCGGCTGGAAGGTGCCCGCACCCACGTGCAGGGTGACGTGGCCGAAGTCCACGCCCTTGTCCTTCAATGCGGCCAGCAGCGGTTCGTCGAAATGCAGGCCGGCGGTCGGCGCGGCCACCGCGCCCACTTCACGCGCGAACACGGTCTGGTAGCGCTCGCGGTCATCCACACCCGGCTCGCGCTGGATATAGGGCGGCAGCGGCAGGCGGCCGGCATGCAACAGCCACTGTTCCAGCGATTCCGGCACATGGAACTGCAGCACGTAGAACTCGCCATCGCGACCCAGCACCTCGGCTTCGCCACCGGCATCCAGCGCGATGCGGCTGCCGGCCTTGGGCGACTTGCTGGCGCCCACCTGCGCGCGGGCCTGCTGGCCACCCAGCAGGCGCTCGATCAGGATCTCCACGCGGCCGCCACTGGCCTTCTGCCCGAACAGGCGCGCCGGGATCACCCGGGTGTCGTTGAACACCAGCAGGTCGCCCGGCTGCAGCAGCGACGGCAGGTCGCGCACCTGCAGGTCGGTGAAGGCATCGGGCGCCGGAGGCACCAGCAGCAGGCGGCTTGCGGAACGTTCGGCCAGGGGCGCCTGCGCGATCAGTTCAGCCGGCAGGTCGTAGTTGAAATCGGACTTCTTCAAGGCAGTGGGCGGCAACAGGTCGACAATGGCGCGCATTGTACGTCCAGCGTCTGCGAGCCGGCGTGCTTCGCGGCGAACGTCGCGCAAAATGCTGCTATGCAGCAGGTTTCTGCGGGGTTATCGCGCAAAAAAACAAGTGCTAGCATCGAGTCGGAAGTCCGCTGCACGAGCCTGCCCCAAGCGCGCGTGATGACGCGCGTTTTGCTTTTGAAGACCCGTGCGACCCATTGTTTCAGGAGATCTGCAATGAGCTTCATCGAACGCCTCGCCCCCCTGCGCAACCAGCCCGGCACCCGCCTCACCTCCGGCCTGGACGACGCCACCCTGACCGCCCTGTCCGCCAACCACCCGCAGCTGATCGCCG
The DNA here is from genome assembly GCF_039673015.1 of Stenotrophomonas sp. TWI1409. Taxonomy (NCBI): domain Bacteria; kingdom Pseudomonadati; phylum Pseudomonadota; class Gammaproteobacteria; order Lysobacterales; family Lysobacteraceae; genus Stenotrophomonas; species Stenotrophomonas sp. TWI1409. The sequence goes on along the minus strand of NZ_JBDJKU010000112.1, from coordinate 1,498 downwards.
CGGTGGACGCCGCCGCCGAGGAATTCGCGCGCGTGCAGGCCGACCTGGGGCCGCTGCTGGCGCAGGACGAACAGGCGCAGATCGACGCGATGCAGGACGGTTTCGTCAATTTCTATGCCGATGACGCGGTGACCCCATACGTGGCACTGGCTGCGCGCGGCCCGTGGGTGGTCACCCTGAAGGGCGCCGTGCTGTACGACGCCGGCGGCTACGGCATGCTCGGCTTCGGACACACCCCGGATGCCGTGCTGGAGGCGATGGCCCGCCCGCAGGTGATGGCCAACATCATGACCCCCAGCCTGTCGCAGCAGCGCTTCATCACCGCCCTGCGCGCCGAGATCGGCCACCGCCGTGGCGGCTGCCCGTTCGCCCGTTTCATGTGCCTGAATTCCGGTTCCGAGGCGGTCGGCCTGGCCGCGCGCATCGCCGACGTCAACGCCAAGCTGCAGACCGACCCGGGCGCACGCCACGCCGGTGCTGCGATCAAGCGCGTGGTGGTCAAGGGCAGCTTCCATGGCCGCACCGACCGCCCTGCCCTCTATTCGGATTCCAGCCGCAAGAGCTACATGCAGCACCTGGCCAGCTACCGTGGCGAGGATTCGGTGATCACCGTGGCGCCTTACGACGAAGCCGGCCTGCGCAAGGTGTTCGAGGATGCCACGCGCAACCAGTGGTTCATCGAGGCGGTGTTCCTGGAACCGGTGATGGGCGAAGGCGACCCGGGCCGCTCGGTGCCGCCGTCGTTCTATGCCGTCGCCCGCGAACTGACCCGTGCCCATGGCAGCCTGCTGCTGCTCGACTCGATCCAGGCCGGCCTGCGTGCGCATGGCGTGCTCTCGGTGGTCGATTACCCGGGCTTCGAAGGCCTGGACCCGCCGGACATGGAGACCTACTCCAAGGCACTCAACGCCGCGCAGTACCCGCTGTCGGTGCTGGCGGTGACCGAGCATGCCGCGCAGCTGTACCGCAAGGGCATCTATGGCAACACGATGACCAGCAACCCGCGTGCACTGGACGTGGCCTGCGCCACCCTGGCCCAGCTGACCCCGCAGGTGCGCGCCAACATCGCCGAGCGTGGTGCCGAGGCCGTGCGCAAGCTTGAACAGCTGAAGAACGAGCTGGGCGGACTGATCACCAAGGTGCAGGGCACCGGCCTGCTGTTCTCCTGCGAACTGGCGCCGCAATTCAAGTGCTACGGCGCCAACTCCACCGAGGAATGGCTGCGCCAGCACGGCATCAACGTGATTCACGGTGGCGAGAACTCGCTGCGCTTCACTCCGCACTTCGGCATGGACAGCGAAGAGCTGGACCTGCTGGTGGGGATGGTCGGCCGCGCGCTGCGTGAAGGCCCGCGCCGCGAGCAGGCAGCGGCGGCGTAAGTCTCGTTCTTTGTAGAGTCGAGATCCTATGTTCGTGGTCAAGCCTGCTGGAAGCAGGCTTGACCCACCTTCAGCATGGCCGGATCGAAGTCCCGGCCGCTTTTGAAGACACCCCAGGC
>NZ_JBDJKU010000111.1:0-8012 GCF_039673015.1 Stenotrophomonas sp. TWI1409 | reverse complement strand
TGGGGGTTGGGGGGGGCGGTGGGCCTCAACGTGCTACCTTTTTTTTCCCGGGGGTGGGGCGCCCCGGGCCCGCCACTCCCATGGCGGGGCACGCGACGTGTCGTATTTGCTGTATTGGATCACGTGGCCGTGGCGCGAGCGGGGCTATCGTGCGCCCATACGGCCTTGCGGATCGGGGGATGCATGCCGGTAGTGCTGGCGCTGCTGTATGTGCTCTGCCACGGCCTGGTCGTGGCCCTGTGGTCGGGTCCGGCCGGTGCGGGTTCCTTCGGGTTCCTCACGGGTGCCCCGTTGCTGGCGGCGGCGGCCTGCCTGTGGCGGGCGCGCCGCGACCGTGCCGCGCTCGGCTGGCGCGCCACCGCCCTGGCGCTGCTGCTCTGGGCGGGTGGCATGGCCGTCAACATGATCGATGCGCTCGGTGCCGGCCGTGCCGATGTCACGCCGCAGGCCAGCCTGTTCCTGTATGTGCTGTACGGCGTGCCGCTGGTGTTCATCCTGGCCCGTGCACGCCGCGAGCGGCTGAGCATCAGCCTGATCGACGCGGCGATGGCCGCGTTGCTGGGCGTGCTGTTCTTCGTGCATGCGCAGTCGTTCGCCGCGCGCGTCGACATCGACGACCACGCGTTGTCCAACATGCAGCGCATGTTCGATATCCAGAATCTGTGCATTGCCGGGTTTGCGGTGGTGCGCTGGCTGGTGGGAGACGTTCCGGAGCGGCGCAACTTCTTCCGCGCGCTGGCGATCTACGCGGTGGGCTACCTGATGGTGGCGTACTACATCAACCACTACACCTCGGAACAGTCCTTCGGTGCCTACAACGATCTGCTGATCGACCTGCCGTTCCTGCTGCTGGCGTTGCTGGCGATGAGCCAGGCGCCTGCGCCGACGTTCGTGATGCACCCGAGGCTGGGCAGAACGGTGCAGGCGGCGGGGCCGATGATCCTGCCATTGCTGCTGCTGGTGGTCGGTACCCTGGTGGTTGATCATGCGCGGCCGCTGGCGGTCACTGGCTTCGTGGTGGCAACGCTGGGCTTCGGCGTGCGCAGCATCCTGTTGCAGGTGGACCTGATGGAACGGCAGGCATCGCTGGACCAGCTCGCTCGGCAGGATGGCCTGACCGGTGTGGCCAACCGGCGTGAGTTCGATGCACTGCTGCTGGCGGAATGGAACCGTGCGCGGCGCAGCGGCACCGAGCTGGGCCTGCTGCTGGTGGATATCGACCACTTCAAGGCCTTCAACGACCGCCACGGACATCCGGCCGGGGACCGCTGCCTGCAGGCCGTGGCCACGGTCCTGAAGATCAGTGCCGGCCGTGCCGGTGACAGTGTTGCCCGTTACGGCGGCGAGGAATTTGCGGTGATCGTGCCCGGAAGCCCGCTGTCGGGCGTGCTGGCGCTGGCCGAGCGCCTGCGTGAGGCGGTGGCGGCGCTGCCACTGCCGGAAGGGTCGGTCAGTATCAGCATCGGCGTGGGCTACCTGCACCCGCCGGCTCTGGCCAGCGCGGATCAGTTGCTGGCGGATGCCGATGCCGGCCTGTACGCCGCCAAGCGTGCCGGTCGCAACCAGGTGATCCTGCATGCGCACGTGCTCGACGACGAAGGCAGTGCGCACGGCAGGATGGATTGCTGAGCGCGCCGGGTGCCCGGTCCCCGTGCGTGATTACGCACGGGCGGCGCGGCCGGGTCAGCGCTGCCGCAACCAGCCAGTGGGATCGAGCAGCCTCAGCCCGACCGGTGACAAAGAGCGCTGGCGCAACGGCAGGTTTGCCGCCTGCACGGCCATCGCACAGCGCGCCAGCTGCTGGCGCAACGGTGCCAGCGTGTCATCTTCGCGCGGGCGTGCATGCCGCCACTGGGCGATGCGCAGCAGGCAGACCAGCAGGTCCAGTTCGCTGGCCGCGATGAACGGTGAGCCAGCGGGCAGCAGGTCGATCGGGGCGGTGGGCGTGGCCAGCAGCGGCAGCAGGCCGACGAACGCGTCGCAGCCTTCGGGATCAATACCGAGGCTGCTCAGCTGGGCGAGTCCATCGGCCTGTTGATCAGGATCGTGCAGCTGGCGTATCGCCGCCAGCAGTGCCTGTTCGCCGCGGCCGAACTGGCGGCCGAAGGCGCGGTAGTTGACGCGGGTGGGAAACAACGGGGAACGGGAGGCCATGGTTGCTAGGGTTGTGGGTCGCGGGTTTCCACCAGCACGGGACAGGGCGCGTGGTCGATGGTCCATTGCCCGATCGAGGGTTCGAACAGGCGTTCCAGGCGGGACAGGTGGCGGTGGCCGATGACGATCAGGTCGCACTTCAGGCGCCGGGCCTGCTCGCTGATCACTTCGCCCGGGTCACCCGAGGGAATCTGCGCGATGGCGTCGACGCCGCGCTCGCGCAGCTCGGCCAGGGCTTCGGCCAGCACCGCTTCGGCCCGCGAGCGCTGGCGGGCGGCTTCCGGGTACTCGATGCGGTCGGCGTCGCTGGCATCGGCCGCCAGCGCGAATTCGGGGTCGAGCACGCACAGCAGGTGCAGGCGGCTGTGGGGGCCGGCGATGGCTGCGGCCAGGTCCAGCACGCGTGCGTGCTGGGGGCCACCGTCCAGGGCGACCAGCAGGGTATTGAACATGGATGTCTCCTTGGCAGGCCGGGGATGGTCGCCGATGTCACTGCGCGCACCCATGCCGTGCGCGGCAGTCAATGAATGCGTAAAACGCAATCCTCCGTGGTTACAAGTGTCGTAGAGTCATCTGATTTACTGGAGACTGTCATGCCCCTGCCGGACCTGAACCTGTTGCTGGCACTGGACGTGCTGATTGACGAATGCAGCGTGGCCGCCGCCGCGCGGCGGATGAACCTGAGCGCGCCGGCGATGAGCCGTACCCTGGGCCGGATCCGCACCGCGCTGGGCGACCCGGTGCTGGTGCGTGCCGGCCGCGGTCTGGCCCCCACGCCCCGCGCGCTGCAGCTGCGTGAGCAGGTCCGCGATGTGATCGAGCAGGCCCACCGTGTGTTCAACGCCGGTCGCGAGATCGACCTGCGCACCCTGGAGCGCACCTTCAATGTCCGCGCCAATGATGTCTTCATCGGTGGATTCGGCGGACGCCTGCGTGAACTGTTCCGCCAGCAGGCGCCGCGCGCGGTGCTGCGCTTCGTGCCCGAGGGCGATACCGACGACGACGCGATGGCGCAGGGCCGGATCGACCTGTACATCAGCACCGCCGGCAAGCACGCGCCCGATACCAAGGTGCAGAACCTGTTCAGTACCTCGTTCATGGGCGCCGCGCGCGAAGATCATCCGTTGTTCGATGAGGAGATCAGCGCCGAGCGTTTTGCTGCCTGCGACCACATCGCGGTGTCGCGGCGGGGGCTGCCGCGTGGCCCGATCGATGACGACCTGGCCACGCTGGGCCTGCAGCGGCGGGTGGCGCTGATCAGCCCGACCTTCCACGGCGCGATCTTCGCTGCCGCCGAGTCGGACCTGATCCTGCCGCAGATGCCGAGCGTGATGCTGGAGCGGATCGTCAGCATGCGCCTGCCGCTGCGCCTGTTCCCGCTGCCGATCCCGGTGCGCACCGCCGCCATCGTCCAGGCCTGGCACCCGCGGCTGGACAACGATGCTGCGCATCAGTGGCTGCGGCGCTCGATCAAGACCATGTGCGAAAGCGCAGGGGAGGCTCCGCGCTGACACTTTCATGCGTGCGCTTGACGCACGCCTGGGATGCGGGCTGCGCCATTTTTCGCAGGGTACCAGCTCCCTAGACTGCGCTCCCCGGAGTTTCACTGAGCGCATTCCAATGACCCTCAACATGCCGTGCACTGCACGGATCGGTGCCCGGCGATGAGTACGCCGGCCGCCGCTGTCCCGGCCGCTGCTGCGCCCCGTCCTGCCGCCGCCCCCGGGCTCGACCGCCGCGTTCTGGTCGGCCTGTGTGGCGTGCTGCTGGCGGTGCTGGTGTCGGGCTTCAACGAGAACATCACCAAGGTCGCCCTGGCCGACATCCGCGGTGCGATGGGTTTCAGCGTCGATGACGGCAGCTGGATCGTCGCCCTCTACAGCGCGATGTCGGTCAGCGCGATGGCCTTCGCCCCGTGGTGTGCCGCCACCTTCTCGCTGCGCCGCTTCGCGCTGGCGATGATCGGTGGCTTCATGGTGCTGGGCGTGCTCTGCCCGCTTGCCCCGAACCTGCAGGTGTTCCTGCTGCTGCGCGCGCTGCAGGGGCTGTGTGGTGGTGCGCTGCCGCCGCTGCTGATGAGCGTGGCACTGCGCTTCCTGCCGCCGGGCATCAAGCTGTATGGCCTGGCGGGTTACGCGTTGACCGCTACCTTCGGCCCGAGCATGGGCACGCCGCTGGCCGCGTTCTGGGTCGAGCAGGTGGGCTGGCACTGGGCGTTCTGGCAGATCGTGCCGTACTGCCTGGCTGCCATGGCGATGGTCAGCTGGGGCCTGCCGCAGGACCCGCTGCGGCTGGAGCGTTTTGCCCAGTTCGATGGCGTGGGCCTGGCGCTGGGCCTGCCGGCGCTGGTGCTGCTGGTGCTGGGCCTGGTGCAGGGCCCGCGCCTGAACTGGTTCGACTCGCCGATGATCACCCTGATGATCGGTGGCGGCGCCGGCCTGATGGTGCTGTTCATGATCAATGAATGGTTCCACCCGCTGCCGTTCTTCAAGCTGCAGCTGCTGGCCAACCGCAACCTCAGCTACTCGCTGGTGACGCTGGGCGGCGTGCTGTTCGTGCTGCTGGCAGTGATCTCGATTCCCTCCGGTTTCCTGGCCAGCGTGCAGGGCTACCGGCCATTGCAGACCGCACCGATGCTGCTGTGGGTGGCGCTGCCACAGGTGATCGCACTGCCGTTGGTGGCGGCGTTGTTGAACATCCGCGCAGTGGATTGCCGCTGGGTGCAGGCCACCGGCCTGGCGATGCTGGCGCTGGCCTGCTGGCTGGGCTCGCACCTGGATGTGGCCTGGATCCGCGACAACTTCCTGTGGGTACAGCTGCTGCAGGTATTCGCCCAGCCGATGGCGGTGTTGCCGCTGCTGATGCTGGCCACTGGCGGGCTGGCACCGCAGGACGGTCCGTTCGCCTCGGCGTGGTTCAACACGGTCAAGGGCTTTGCTGCCGTGCTCGCCAGCGGCGTGCTGGATGCCGTCGCCCAGGGCCGCCGTCATTTCCATTCCACCGTGCTGGTCGACCGCCTTGGCGAGCAGCCGTGGCTGGCCGAGGGCCCGCAGCTGGGCGCGCGCCTGCATGCGCAGGTGCAGGCGCTGACCTCGGCCGACCTGTACTGGGTGGTCGCGCTGGTGGCGCTGGCCTTCATTCCCCTCATTGCCTGGATGCCCACCCGCATCCATCCGCCACGTGCCGTGGCCTGAACCTTTCGCAGGAACCCCCTCATGACGATCAATCGAACCACTCTCAATACCGGCCTGGGCCTGGGCGTGCTGGCCCTGGCCATCGGTGCCTGGCTGCTGCTGCGCGACGGCGGTCACCAGACCACCAACAATGCCTATGTCGTTGCCGACTACACGCTGGTCGCGCCGAAGATTCCCGGCTTCGTCAGTGCCGTGGAAGTAGAGGACAACCAGTCGGTGAAGGCGGGCGACGTGCTTGCCCGCATCGACGACCGCGACTACCAGGTGGCCCTGCAGGCGGCCCGTGCCGACCTCGCCAACGCCCGTGCACAGCTGGCCAACGCGCAGGCCGCACTGGCCCAGCAGGACTCGCTGATTGAACAGGCCAGGGCCAGTGTCGATGTCAGCCGCTCCGAACTGACCCTGGCCAGCGCCGACCAGCAGCGTTACCGCGAACTGGCCCGTGATGGCGCCGGCACCGTGCAGAACGCGCAGCAGGCGCAGTCGAAGCAGGCCGTGGCCAGTGCGCACCTGCAGCAGGGCCAGGCCGCGCTGTCGACCGCACGCCAGCGCACCGACATCCTCAGCGCTGGCGTGCAGGCCGCACAGGCGGCGGTACAGCGTGCAGAAGCGGCGCAGGCGCGTGCCGAACTGGACCTGTCGCACACCGTGCTGCGCGCGCCGATCGACGGCATGGTCGGCCGCCGTGCGGTACGCGTGGGCGCCTACCTGACCCCGGGTACGCCGGTGGCTGCGGTGGTACCGCTGAAGCGCGCCTTCGTGGTCGCCAACTTCCAGGAAACGCAGATGACCCGCATGCAGGCCGGCCAACAGGTCGAGCTGAAGGTGGACGTGTTCCCGGGCAAGCCGCTGCGCGGGCACATCGACAGCATCGCACCGGCCACCGGCGTCACCTTCGCCGCCGTCGCACCGGAAAACGCCACCGGCAACTTCACCAAGGTGGTGCAGCGCATTCCCGTCAAGATCGTGCTGGAACCCGGCCAGCCACTGCTGGACCAGCTGCGTGCCGGCATGTCGGTGGAAGCCAGTGTTGACCTGGGCAGCCGCGCCCGCGCGCAGAGCGTGCAGCACAGTCCGGGCCACAAGAGCGGGGAGGGTGCATGAGCGCAGTCACCCTGTTCCGCACCTTCGTTGCGGCCAGCCTGTGCACGGCCCTGGCTGCTTGCACGATGGGTCCGGACTTCGTACGCCCGCAGGCGGAACTGCCCAGCCACTGGCAGGGTGAGGCGGTCGCCGGCAACGCCATCGACCAGGACGCGGCCTGGTGGGCCGGCTTCGACGATCCACTGCTGGGGCAGCTTGCCGGCCAGGTGCTCGCGGCCAACCTGGACCTGCAGCTGGCCGCCAACCGCGTGCAGCAGAGCCGCGCCGCACGTGGCATCACCGCCGCCGATCGCCTGCCCAGCGTCAGCGCGAGCGCCAGTGGCGTGCGTGCACGCAACAGCGAGGTGGGCCTGAATGATCCGTCCGGCAACGGCGGCCGTGATGACTACGGGCTGTTCCAGGCCGGCATCGGCCTGAGCTGGGAACTGGATCTGTGGGGGCGTGTGCGCCGCCAGGTGGAAGCGGCCGACGCACGCGTGCAGATGGCCGAGGAGGATGCACACGCGGTGCGCATCGCGCTGCTGGCGGAAACCGCGCGTGATTACCTGCAGCTGCGCGCGACGCGGCAGCTGCTGGCGATCACCGAGGACAACCTCAGCATCGCCCTCGACATGAAGCGCCTGACCGAGGCACGCCAGCAACAGGGCGTGGCCAGCACGCTGCAGGTGTCCAGCGCGTCCGCGCAGGTGGCATCGCTGCAGGCACGCATCGCGCCGCTGCGGCATCGCGAATCGCAGCTGCGCAATGCGCTGGCGTTCCTGTTGGCGCAGCCGCCGCAGGCGCTGGACGCGCAGCTGCAGGATGCACGCCGTGACTGGCCGGCGTTGCCGGCGGTGGCGGTGGGGCTGCCCAGTGAACTGGCCGAGCGTCGCCCGGACATCCGTCGTGCCGAAGCGGCACTGCATGCGGCAACGGCCGGCATCGGCGTGGCCAAGGCCAGTTTCCTGCCGCGCATCACCTTGAATGGCGACGCTGGGTTCCAGGCCAAGCAGCTGGATGATCTGGATGGCTGGAACGCGCACCGCTTCAGCATCGGGCCGTCCATCAGCGTACCGATCTTCCAGGGCGGGCGGCTGAAGGCCAACCTCGCGCTGAGCAGGCTGCAGCAGCAACAGTCGGCGCTGCAGTTCCGCCGTACCGTGCTGCAGGCCTGGCACGAAGTGGACGACGCCATCGATGGCTATGCCGCCGAGCAGCAGCGCACGGTGCAGCTGCATGTGGCGGTGGACGAGAGCGAGAGCGCACTGGGCGCGGCGCGCCGGCAGTACCAGGCTGGCGTGGTCGACATGCTGGATGTGCTGACCACCCAGCGCATCGCGCTGGACAACCAGGCTGCGCTGGCCAACAGCCAGGCCACGGCTGCGATCGCGCGGGTGGAGCTGTACCGCGCGCTGGGCGGTGGTTGGTCGGGAAATGGAACCGCCGGGCCATGCCCGGCGGTTCGTCGGTAGTTGCCAACCTTGGTTGGCGATTTTCCCGGAAGCGCCAACCAAGGTTGGCGTCGACCAGAGCACGGCCTTGGGCGGGGGCTGGTAGGAAATCGTCGGGGTAGTGCCGGCC